>JBAXLX010000570.1:0-1508 GCA_037134595.1 Pseudomonadota bacterium | reverse complement strand
GATTTTGTGGCGCTGTGAAAGCAGGCTATTCGCAATGCCTTTCCCATCCACTGAAGGTTGAGAAGACAAAGAGCCCGCCAAGCTTTTTGAGGCAAGTTTTCTGATGGGCACAGCCTGTCCTGATTTTCTGTTCGCTGCCATCATCAACCCAGCTCGTTCAACAAAATCCAACCTCCGTTGAACGTAAGGGCTATCCCCGATTCCAGCAAGGCTCTATTTGGCTGTTGTTTTTGGTCGCTCT
Organism: Pseudomonadota bacterium; assembly: GCA_037134595.1. GTDB lineage: Bacteria > Pseudomonadota > Alphaproteobacteria > Rhodobacterales > Rhodobacteraceae > Stagnihabitans. The sequence goes on along the minus strand of JBAXLX010000570.1, from coordinate 1,267 downwards.
TGGCACATAACGCAAAAGCCTCTTTCAAAAATCAAACCCAACCGAGGCGTCCCACATCACCCGGGTGTCATTGCCGTCGCTGACGCCGATTTGGGCGTAGATGCCGCTGTCAAAGCTGTATTCGGCAGAGGCACCGTAATAGGTGCTTTCATCGGTGGGCGTCTGGCGCAGGCCGAAATCGCCGCCGACGCGCAGGCTGTCTGAGACCGCATAGCCAAGGCCCGCTTGCACGCCCGTGGTGTCGGTAGCCCCGTCCTGATGCCCCAGATAAAGCGCGTAATCCACCTGTTGCGCGGCACCAGAGACGCCCACAGTCAGGTTCAACCCATCGGTATTGGTGCGTTTTTCCACCACACCCTCAACCGCGCCTTGGCCAAAGCTGTATTCCGCCCCGGCTTGCAGGAACATCCCATCCAGCGTGTTCAGTTTCTGCACCGACGCGCCATAGCGCACCGCGCCAGAGGTTGATTCGTAGCGCGCGCCATAGCTTTGGACCTGCTGCGATTTCGCCAGACTGTCGGACATCGGCGCAAAGACCGTTTCAAGGTCGCTGTCGCGCGATTGGTTGCCTGCGAATACGGGGCGGTCGATCAGCACCGACCCAATGCTGCGCGGCGCACCGACAGCAATCTCGCCAAAGCCGGGGTCCACCACGATGGCCCCAAAGAAGGCATAGCGATCATCACCCTTGGACAGATCAAAAGTGGCATCCACCCCAAGGTCAAAGCCGAGGCTGACTGCGCCCGCCGAAAGCCCGCGCTGCATCAGGTCAATATCGCCATCCAGGAAGGCGCTGCCCTTATTATCGGTCCCGATATACTCCAGCTCAAACCCGCCAGACGGCCCGCCAGAGCGGTCCGCACCGTAATCTTGCGCGCTGGCAAGGTAGGGATATGCGATAAGTGCCGCTGTTGCGGCCCAGCCTGTAAATTTGATCATGATTGGCACTGCTGCTCGTGTTTGTTTTATCGTTAGATACCACCTTTAGCAGGTTGCCGCAATCACAAGTGGGCGATACCGACCACTCTCCGCAACCCTTGGCGGTTTCTTGCTAACCAATCGGGCAGGATCACCCGCCGACGCGTTTGAGGTAGGCGGCGACGGCCTGACGGTCGCTTTCGGGCAATTTGGACATGTTTTCCACCACATGCGCCATATGACCACCCACCGAGTCGAACTCGGGCGTGAAGCCAGAGGTCAGGTATTCCACAATCTCATCCTTGGACCATGTCAGGGTCGCAGGGCGGATGTCGGGAATGCGCCCCTG
>JBAXLX010000569.1:0-1509 GCA_037134595.1 Pseudomonadota bacterium | reverse complement strand
GGATCGCCGTCACGGGCACAACGGTGGCGCTCGTAATATGTGAATGGCGGCAAGGATGGCGCGCACCATTGCGCCGGTCACAGCGACCTCGGCCAACTGAAAGATAATGGCGCGGGCGTGACGCAAGACGCGGGCCTCGATGTTGATCAGCTTCAACTGCAGGCTGGTCTAAAACCAGTCGACCGTGGCCCCGGTTAGCTCAATGCGACGCAGGAATGTCGCCATATTGTAGGCCAGCGCATGCAACTGCAGGCTGATCTCGTTGCCGAGGAATCGATTGCAGGAGAGCCGGGTCCAGCGGAAGGCGTATTTACTTTCCTTTATATGCTGCTCGGCGGTGCCCCTTTGGCTGTAAAAGCGCACCACGCAATCTGACTCCATCGGCAGTTTGGTGACGATGAAGCCCACACGGGGGAACAGCTCGCCCGGATGCCATTCCCTCTTGGCAATCACCCGGCGCACGTCCTTCCAGGTCTGCGCCTGATACTCGTAAAGCCGCTTAACCTTTGTCAGCGATAGACGATCCACCGGCCGGGTCAGCCGCTGCGCGATCTTCTCGCGCAGCACGGCATTGGTGGGCAGACGGATGTGGAAATAACCCGGTCCTCCAGCCGCGTATAGATTGCAGGGCTTGCAAAGGCGCCGTCGGCGCGCAAGCGCATAAGGTCGCGCGTCGCATATCGGGCGATGACGGGGTCGAGGACGTCCTCCCAGTCATCGGCGCTACGGACGTTGCCATGGCGCAGGGCGCAGCGGTCTATCATGCCGAGCTGGTTGACTCCAAACAGTGGATGGTAACCGGTGCAGTCGAAATGCCTGTTCCAAGCCCCTTCTGATCGCCGTGGCTGGGGCTGACCGAACTGTCCATGTCCTGCCTGACATTCTTCAGGCCATTGAGGTCGTGGAAGCGGTTGATCCACTGGCCGTTCAGGTCTGACTTCGCCGCCCGATTCTCGGACATCGCCAGTGCCTCGGCCTCGCACCAAGCCATCTGCGAGGCCGAGGCAGCTTGGGCATCCACAGCTCCGCCCATGACCTGACGCATGACCGGATCTAAGGCTAGCCAGTCAGCATCGTTAACATCTGCGTATCCCGCAAGCCGACCATAGACCGACGACCGAAACAGCCCGTCAAGAAGATTAACAATGTTCTTGCCAGTGCGGTTGTCGCGCAACACCGCAGATGCGAGGCCAGACGACCAAAGCGCGTCATCCAGCCACGCATCACCAGAAGTTCACCGTTGGAACTGAGATGGGTGCCGAGAAACTCCAACCGCACGCGAGGGTCGAAATTTGCCCGATCTGCCCGCGACAAGACCGCACCCTTTGGGTGATCCATGAGGCACGTCCCGAAAAGTCATCAACGCTATGATTTAATCAGGCAATACCACGGTTAGAACAGAAAAATCAGCAGATTACTTGGGAAATGTGGGTTGAGATACACAAGGGTATTACGACGCTCATAGATGCCTGTGGTGAGAGTATAGGCGAGCAACTGACCATGCTCAGC
>JBAXLX010000568.1:0-1511 GCA_037134595.1 Pseudomonadota bacterium | reverse complement strand
CCGGTCGAGACCTTCGTGGCTGTCCGCACCGACCCGCGGGGCGATTGGTTGCGCTGCCGGGTGACGACCGTGACCGAGGACCGCTCGATTAACGGCAGGGTGATCCTTGGCACAGTGATGATGTATGCGCTGGTTCTGGGCAGTTTGCTGCTCTTTACCCGCCGACTGGTGATGCCCCTGTCGCGCCTGTCGATGGCGGTTACGCGCGTCGGGCTTGGCCAAACCACCGTGCCGGTGCCGACCAGTGGTCCGACAGAAATCGGGGCCGTGACCGAGGCGTTTAACGACATGAACGCCCGCATCACGCAAATGCTGCTGGACAAGGACGCCATCCTTGGCGCGCTGGGCCATGATCTGCGCACGCCGCTGACGGCGCTGCGGATACAGGCCGAGAATCTGGACCCCTCGCGCGGGCGGGATCGCATGATCGAGGCGATTGACCATCTGACCCATATCGTGAACGGCATTTTGGACTTGTCCAAGATCGGGGCGAACAAGGAACCCGCAGTGCCGACCGATCTTTCGGCGCTGATCACCACGATTGTCGAAGAGTTTGAAGATCTTGGCGCCGATGTGCAACTGGCGGCAGGTCCGCGCAGTTCGGCCATCTTGCGCCCGCATCTGTTCATGCGGCTGATCCGCAATCTGGTTGAAAACGCCGTGAAATATGGTGGCGCAGCCCGGATCAGCGTGGTGACTGTTCCCAAAGGCACGCGCATCACGATTGACGATCAAGGCCCGGGCATCCCGCCGGAGGTGGTCGATCGCCTGCTCAAGCCGTTTGAGCGGCTCGACACGTCGCGCAACAGCGCCACCGGTGGCTCGGGGCTGGGGCTGACGATTGCCCATATGATCGCCCAAGTGCACGGCGCGACATTGCAATTTGAAAACCGCATTGAGGGCGGCTTGCGCGTGTCGATCCTGCTTCCGACCATAGGCGTTTAGACGTCAGGGTTCACAGTAAGCCCCAAGCCTCGGGTCTGTCAGCATCACGGCAACTCGGGCCTGCAAAACGACCTTTTCTATGGCGCATTGCCGACGCGGATCGGCCGTCAGACGAGAGTTTGTTCCCGCGCTTGTGCGTGGCGAATATGTTTTGGGTCAATCCGGCGGCCCGTGATGGCATCGAACAGATGCGTCCGTTCTGGTGCGACATGGACCCCCACCACATCACCCGCCGCCAGCGTGGGGCGGGCTTCGGTCACGATGCAAAAGGGGATATCCTCAAACAACAGGTTGCACAGACGCGCTGCACCCAATTCCTCGATCATATCCACCTTTGCGTCAAAAAGGCCCCGTCCCGGCGCGACCAACTCGGCCTGTTCGGGACGCACGCCGATCTGAACCACCAACCCGTCGGAGCATTCCACCGCCGAGGCCACCGCCATGAACGCCCCATTTTCCAGCATGACCCCGCGCCGCGCGGCGCTGTACTGTCCGGGCAGGAAGTTCATCGCCGGACTGCCGATAAAGCCTGCCACGTAAAGCGAGGCTGGGCTGTCATAGACCTC
>JBAXLX010000567.1:0-1514 GCA_037134595.1 Pseudomonadota bacterium | reverse complement strand
GTGGAAATGCGGGTGGTGCCCGGCGAAGATATCGAGGCTTTGGCGGCCGAATTCGAAACTGCGGCCAGGGCCTTGGAACGTAAAATGCAAACGGTGCATCCCGATGCCCGCATCGACCTACACCGCTTCTTTCGCGTGCCTGCCCTCCAGCCCGAAGTGAGCGGTGAAGCCGAGGCTTTGGTGCGCCGCATCACGGGGGCCAATGCGGGCGGTGTGGTGTCTTACGGCACCGAGGCCGGCATTTTCCAAGCCGCAGGCTATTCGGCCATAGTCTGCGGGCCGGGCGATATTGCCCAAGCCCACCAGCCCGACGAATATTTGTCGGTCGCGCAGTTTGAAGCGGGCCAAGCCTTTATGACCCGCCTGCTAGAGGATTTGGCATGACACCCATCGGCCCCATCACAATCAACACCCCCCTGCGCCACTTTGGCCCGCCGCCCAAGCGCTGCGATGTCGTGGTTCTGGGCGGCGGTGTGATCGGTGTGATGACCGCGTGGTTTCTGGCCGAGCGCGGCTTTGCCGTCACCCTGTGCGAAAAGGGCCGCATTGCGGGCGAACAATCCAGCCGCAATTGGGGCTGGATTCGCCAGCAGGGCCGCGATCTGGCCGAATTGCCCATCATGATGGAAAGCATGCGGATTTGGGCGCAGATGTCGCAAAGCTTCGGGCCTGCCTTGGGCTTTCGCCAAGAAGGGGTGATGTATCTGGCGCGCAGCGCCAAAGAAATGGCGGGGTTTGAAGCGTGGATGCACCAAGCCCAGGCCATGGGGCTGGAGGTGCAGTTGCAATCCACCGCGCAGGTCTATGCCCATATCCCAGACGCGACCCCGCAATGGCTGGGCGGGTTGTTCACGCCGTCAGATGCCCGCGCCGAACCTTGGGCCGCGGTGCCCTTGCTGGCCGAGGGGGCCGTGGCGCGCGGGGCTGTGCTGGTGGAAAACTGCGCGGTGCGGCGGTTGGATGTGCAAGGCGGGCAGGTGGCGGGGGTTTATACCGAACAGGGCCGGATTGCCTGCGATCAGGTGGTGGTGGCGGGCGGGGCGTGGTCGTCGCTGTTTTTGGCGGCGGAAGGGGTGCATATCCCGCAGCTGTCGGTTCTGGCCTCGGTCGCGCAGACGGTGCCTTTGCCCGAGGTGTTTGCCGGCAATGCCGCCGATGACCGCTTTGCCTTTCGCCGCAGGCAGGATGGCGGCTATACGCTCGCCCCCGGGGCGCGGCATGATTTCTTCCTTGGCCCTGATGCTTTTCGCCACTTCGGGGCCTTTTTGCCGGTGTTGAAAAAGGACTACCGCTCAACCAAGTTTCGCGCGGCAGCCCCCCAACACTACCCCGACGCTTGGCGCACCCCGCGCCGGTGGGAAGGGGACGCGGTCTCTCCCTTTGAACGGTTGCGCGTGCTGGACCCTAAGCCGAACAGGGGTGCGCTGTCCGAAGTGCAAGACAGGTTTGCCCAAGCCTTCCCCCATATTGGCCGCCCCGCCTTGCAGCGCGTTTGGGCGGGAATGATCGACACG
>JBAXLX010000566.1:0-1516 GCA_037134595.1 Pseudomonadota bacterium | reverse complement strand
CTCCCGTCCAGTCGGATGTACGAGATGCCCTGCTCGCGCGCCTCGCGATCAATAGGATCTTCACTGTCGGCATCGCGCCACGCGGCGAGATCTGGGTGTCGATCAAGTGCGGAATCGTCGAACGTCACCTTGGCGTCGAGACAGATCAGTCGCTCGCCGCCAGGAAGCTCGGGGGCTGGAACGACGGCAAGCGGATTCACCTCAACAAGATCGGCGTCGCTCTCGCGCGCGATCTTCACGAGGCCAGCGGCAATGACACAGAACTGCTTGAGGAGTTCACCGCGAAGGCCAATGCCGAAGCCGAGTCGGCGCGCCTGGAATGGGAGCAGACCACCGTGCGGGTGCGCAACTTCACGAACGATCGCCGTTGGATCCTTTGCGGCGACCTCTTCGATTTCCATGCCACCTGAGGCGGAGGCCATGACGAGCACGCCACGCGTCGTGCGATCAATGAGGGCGGCGAGATAGATCTCGCGGATGATGGTTGAGGCTGGCGCGACGAGCACGCGGCGAACTGGAAGGTCCTTAATGGTGAGCGCGAGAATTGCGGCGGCGGTTGACTCGGCCTCTGCTGCGCTTGCGGCGAGCTTGACGCCGCCAGCCTTTCCTCGCCCGCCGACAAGAACCTGCGCCTTGATGAAGACCTGGGGTACTCCCGTGGCGAAGAGGCGTTCGGCGATGGCGCGGGCGCCTGCGGCGGTGGTGGCGACGTCGGCGTCGGGAACGGGAAGTCCCGCTCGCGCTAGGTGTTCTCGTGCCTCCGCCCCGTGGATCTTCACCCGTGCCTCCCGCCGTTCTGATGGGCCTATCTCTGCGCAGCATACGCGTGCAGGCGCTGGGCGTCGCGGCTAGGATGATTCCCAGAGCAGGGGTGGCCCCACCCTTAGAGAGCGGAGTACAGAGGAGGCGGCATGGCTCGCGGATCGACCCTTCCAGCTCCACGACGCGGCCTACGCGGGGCGATCGCCTATCGCGGGGGTGAGGGGATGCTCGCCTGGGCCTTCCACCGCGTCTCCGGGGTTGCCGTCTGGGCCTTCGTCATCCTGCATGTGATCGACATCTACCTCGTCGGGGGGAATCCCGCCGCATACAACGAGCTGCTCCAGATCTACTCCAGTCCCGCGGGCCGAGTGATGGAGACGCTGCTCGGAGCCGCCCTCTTCTATCACGCGCTCAACGGGATGCGCATTGTCGTGATGGATCTCTGGCCAGCACTCACCGCCTACCACCGCCAACTCTGGCGCATCGTGTGGATCACCTTCTTCGCCCTTGGCGCGCCTGGCGCCTACATCATCTTGAAGCCGATCTGGGAGTTGGCGAAGTGAGCGGCGCACCGCGCTCCCGTCAGCCACGCCCCGCTGGTAAAGGTCGCGACCTCACCTTCTGGTTACTGACGCGCTATTCGGCCGTTGCGCTCTTTGTGCTGGCACTCGCACACTTCTCAATGACACACTTCATCTACGACCCAGCGGACCAGTCCGCAGAATGGATCACGCAGATGCGATGGAATTCGCTC
>JBAXLX010000565.1:0-1520 GCA_037134595.1 Pseudomonadota bacterium | reverse complement strand
CACTTGCCCGGCTTGCACATAATCCCCCACGTCCGCCTCTAGCGATTCAATCGGCTGGCCTTCGATCAAGGGCGCAACCCGGATGCGCTCCACCGGCCCGACCAGACCCGAGGCGATGACCCGATCCCGTAACAGGCGTGTCTCAACGGTGGACACCGAAATCGCCGGCAGGGTTTCAGTCACCGCAGGCGCGGCAGCTTCGGTTGCGGTTTGGGCATGGACCGGCAAAGCGGGCAGGACGAGGGCCGCGAAGAGGGCAGGAGCAAAGAGAGGAAAACGCATGATGTGGGGTCAGCCTTTCAGGACGCTTGCGACAACTTCGTCGAGCGTTCGATCTATTGTACGAAGGATCAGCGCGGACAGATTACTGCGCGTCTCTGGTTCTTGGGCGGGTTGCATCGCGGCGGCCTTGACCAACATGACGATCAAGGTCGCCTGCGCGCGAAAGCGGGTATGGGCTTCGGCCACGGTCAGGCCGGTGATGCGGGCAAAGACGGCCATCATATAGCCCGCGATTTCGTCTTCCATCTTTTGCGCGACAGCCCCGATTTCGGGTTTACGCAGCGCGGCGGCGGTGATTTCGGCCCAGATTTGCCCATCGGCGGCGCAATCTTCGTTCACCCGTTCCGCAAGAATAGCCCGCAAAGCAGACAGCGGATCGGGCGAGCCCATCACGGCAGCAAAGGTGGCTTCGATCTCTGCAAGGTCGCGATGGATCAAACCTTCGACGATCGCGGCCTTGCTGGGGAAATAGCGGTAGAAGTTGCCAACACTCATCCCCGCAGCGCGGGCAAGGTCCTGCATCGACGCGCCGTCAAACCCCTTTTCCGCGAACGCATGGCGCACGCGGTCAAGGATTTCGACACTGCGCGTGTCTGAAGCATGGGAAATTGCGGCAGGCGCGGTCATGAAAGTCCCAAAGGAAAGGCGATGTTCGAGAATGAACGTTCATTCAGCACATAGAGGCTTGTTTCGATCCGTCAAGACAAACCTGAAGATGGAACAAGGAATTCAGAGCCTTTTGTCCTGATTTATAAGAAAAAAGGCGAAAACCGCGCAACTTGCGGCGAATTATCGCGGGCGGGTCAGGGAAAGACGCTCTCGTTCGGCGTGATATGCGGCCATCGCGGGCTCCAAGTGGCGCGCCAAAGGGCGGGCAAAACCGATCAGCCCGGGGCCGGGGCTCCCATCACTTGCGCGGGCGGGATAGAGACGCGCGGGTGGGCGTGTTCTGACTGCGGGCGGTGGCGGCAGACCGGCCAGCGCGGCCAGACGGGCGGCGGCAGCGGCGGGGTGGCGGGCGGTATCCTCATAGGCCAGATGCAGCACGGGGTTCGGTAAGGCGTCCAGCCAATGCGCCATCATTCGTTCCGCCCGCGCGATGGCCCGCCCCAGACTGTCCAGCCGCGTGGTGAAGAGATTGCCTGGCCGGAATTGTTTGACATACATCGCTGCCGCCAAATCCAGCGGGTCACGGTGGCACAGTACGATGGGCACATCCGGGTGCAGCGCCGCCATCA
>JBAXLX010000564.1:0-1526 GCA_037134595.1 Pseudomonadota bacterium | reverse complement strand
CCCCGTCTTCGGTCTTCTTAAGCTTTGTGATCTTGGTGATCGTGGGCTTAGGCTGGGCGCAACTCAGCCGCGAGGTGCGCTCGAAAACCATGGCCATGGCGCGGATCGAATATGTGCGCGCCGCTGTCGCAGTGGGGGCATCAGACGGGCGTATCATCACGCGGCACATCCTGCCGAATGTGTTAAGCCATGTGATTGTGGCCGTGACCTTGGGCATCCCCACGATCATCCTTTTGGAAAGCTTTCTGGGCTATCTGGGCTTTGCCGTGAAGCCGCCGCTGATCTCTTGGGGCTTGATGCTGCAAGATGCGGCAACCTTCGGGTCAATCGGCACGCATCCTTGGATTCTCTCTCCCGTGGGCTTCCTGCTGGTCGCGGTCTTTGCCTTTAACTCGCTGGGCGATGGCCTGCGCGATGCTGTTGACCCCTATTGAGGTGCCCATCATGACAGACCAAACCGTTGTGATAGACGCCAAAAACATCGCCGTGCGCTTCAAAGTCATGGGCGGCGAGATTGAGGCAGTCAAGGACGTGTCCTTTACCCTGCACCGTGGCCAAACCATTGCTTTGGTGGGTGAAAGCGGGTCGGGCAAATCAGTGACAGCGCGGGCCGTGATGCGGCTGTTGTCAAAGCGGGCGCGGGTGTCGGACAAGACCGCCATTCTCTATGATGGCAAAGACATGGCACGCCTGCCGCAAAGCCAGATGCGGTTCTTGCGCGGCAACCGGCTGTCGATGATCTTTCAAGAACCGATGAGCTCGCTGAACCCCGTCTACAAAATCGGCACCCAACTGGCCGAGGTGCTGCGCATTCACTCCAAGATCAGCAAAGCCGCCGCTTGGGCCCGCGCCATCGAACTGCTGGCCGAGGTGCAAATTCCCGACCCGGAAGCGCGCATCAACCAATATCCCCACCAGCTTTCCGGCGGCCAGCGCCAGCGCGTGATGATCGCCATGGCCTTGGCCAATAACCCCGATGTGCTGATTGCCGACGAACCTACCACCGCGCTTGATGTCACCGTTCAGGCCGAGATTTTGAACCTGATCAAGGCGCTGAAAGCCAAAACCGGCATGGCGGTCATCTTGATCACCCATGACCTAACGGTCGTTCGGCAATTCGCCGACCACGTCTATGTCATGCAACACGGCCTTGTGCGCGAAGAAGGGCCAACCGAACAGGTGTTCACAAACCCCCAGCACCCCTACACCAAACGCCTGCTCGGCGCAGAACCCAAAGGGCAAGCCAACGCGCTAGAGGTTGGCCAAGACACCGTCCTGTCGGGCAAAGATGTGCGCGTCACCTATACCTTGCGCCGTGGCGGGGTGTTTCGCGGCACCTATTCGCAATTACAAGCGGTGGATGGCCTGTCCCTAACCCTGAAACGGGGCGAGACTTTGGGCCTTGTCGGTGAAAGCGGGTCGGGGAAAACCACCTTTGGCCAAGCCCTGCTGCGCCTGAATACGCTGAACGGGGGTGAGGTGTCGTTCTTGGGCGAGCGCATAGAAACCCACACCCGTGCGCAGAT
>JBAXLX010000563.1:0-1530 GCA_037134595.1 Pseudomonadota bacterium | reverse complement strand
GCTTGGCCCCACGGGTGCGGGCAAGACCACGACCTTGCGCCTGATCGCCGGGCTAGAGCGGCCCGACAGTGGCGATGTGCGCATCGCGGGCGCATCGGTTGTGAACGACACCCCCGCCCAGCGCGATGTAGCGATGGTGTTCCAGCAATACTCGCTTTATCCGCATCTGACGGTGCGGGACAATCTGGCCTTCCCGCTGCGTTCGCCCGTGCTGGCATGGCCCGAGGATCGCATCAAATCCCGCGTGGCCGAGGTGGCCGAGGTGCTGCACATCGCCCATAAGCTGGACAATAAGGCCACCCAGCTTTCCGGCGGTGAGATGCAGCGCGTGTCCATCGGGCGGGCATTGGTGCGCAGCCCCCGCATCTATCTGATGGATGAGCCGCTGTCCTCGCTCGATGCCAAGTTGCGCGCCGATATGCGGATCGAACTCAAGCGCATCCATGCCGACTTGGGGGCGACGTTCCTCTATGTAACCCATGACCAGATCGAGGCGATGACAATGGCCACCCATGTCGGTGTGCTGGATCAGGGGCGGTTAGTGCAATTCGGCACCCCGCGTGAGATTTACGAAAGCCCCGTCTCCACCTATGTCGCCAGCCGTCTGGGCCAGCCGCGCATCAACCTGTTGCCAGCCAATACCTTTGGGCCTGCTCCTGCCAAGGCAGCGCAGATCGGCCTGCGTCCCGAACATATTGCCATCGGCGACGGCCAACCTGCCACGGTGCGGCGGGTGGAGCATCTGGGCGACCAGACCCGCCTGCATCTGACCTTCGGCGCGCATGAGATCATCACGCTGTCCGATCCGCACACCGCGCTTTCCCCCGGCGACAGCATCGCCATCCGTCCTGAAAACCCGCTTTGGTTTGACGCCAGCGGCACCCGCATCTGAGGAGAGATCATGCAGCAGTTCATGAATGGCAAGGATACGCTCGTCACGCAGGCGATTGACGGGCTGTTGCGGACATCCGGCGGCGCTTTGGCGCGGCTGGACGGCTATCCGCATATCAAGGTGGTGGTCCGCAGCGATTGGGACAAGGGCAAGGTGGCGCTCGTGTCGGGCGGTGGATCGGGGCATGAGCCCAGCCATGCCGGTTTCGTCGGCAAGGGCATGTTGACGGCGGCGGTCTGCGGCGATGTCTTTGCCAGCCCCACTGTAGATGCCGTGCTGGCGGGCATTCTGGCGGTGACGGGCAAGGCGGGGTGCCTGCTCATTGTCAAGAACTACACCGGGGACCGGCTGAACTTTGGCCTTGCCGCCGAACGGGCGCGGGCCTTTGGGCTGAAAGTGTCGATGGTAATCGTGGATGATGACATCGCCTTGCCCCACCTGCCGCAGGCGCGGGGCGTGGCGGGGACGCTGTTTGTGCATAAGATCGCGGGCGCTTTGGCGGAACAGGGGGCGGACCTCGACACCGTCACCACCGCTGCGCGTTCGGTGATCGACGGCGCTGTCTCCATCGGCATGTCGCTGGACACCTGCACCGTGCCCGGCAGCCCGAAAGAGGATCGCATCGCCCGTGGCAAGGC
>JBAXLX010000562.1:0-1532 GCA_037134595.1 Pseudomonadota bacterium | reverse complement strand
GGATTCCAGACAAAGCTAGGGTGAGGCGTGCGACCGCTTGCAATATAGCCGCACTGGGCCCGATTGCGAAGTTGGCCGGTGCGTGCTTTTGCATAAGCTGCTGGGTCATAAGCCCGGCCTGACCCACTTAAGACTAGTCTGTATACTGGTCTAATGATTCCCTGCGGAGTAAGTCATGAACATTGAAGTCGGGTCTTACGAGGCCAAAACAAAGTTGCCGGAGTTGCTACGAGGCGTTCAAAGTGGTAAGCGCTACACCATTACCCTGCGCGGTGAAGCGGTCGCAGATTTGGTGCCACCCCAAGGCACTAGGCGCCCGGACGTCGGTCATGCCGCTGAAAACATGCGGGTGTTCATGCGGTCGCATACACCGGTGCCAGACCTCGATCTGAAAGCCCTTATTGACGAGGGGCGTGCATGAAGTTTGTCTTGGATGACTCAGTGGCCTTGCTATGGTTGATTCCTCAAACCAATGCTAAGGGCCTAGCCTACGCGGACGCAGTCTTGTCTGCACTCCAAGAATCGCAAGCCGTGGTGCCATCGTTATTTGCACTGGAAATAGCCAATGTCGTCACCAAACTTGAAGCCAAAGGGGTCTTGCCCGAGGCGGATTCTCAGCGCTTCATTGCCTTGCTAGGGCAACTGGATATCGAGACCGACTTAGAGACGATGGCACGCGCCTTAGGCGACACCTTGAACCTTGCCAGACGCCATAAGCTTTCGGCTTACGACGCAGCCTATTTGGAGCTTGCCCTGCGCCATGGCCTTCCCCTGGCGACACTTGATGCAGACCTCGCGAAGGCCGCACAAACGGCAGGACTTTCCATCTTTGGCATCCATTAACTTAGCCGCTTGCTGGCCCTTTTTGAGTAGGGCGAGGCGAAGAATTGCTAACCTAAGCCTCAAGGGCTGCTGCGGCAATGGGTGTGGGGTGAGACCGCCAAAAGCCGGGCTAGCCCGGCGCTTGGGGGCTGCGCTTTGCGCGACAAATTGCGGGTTAACCCGCCCATCGTGCGCAGGCTTAGAACCTGGCAGTTCTGTATGCTGGAGCCGCGCTAATTTGTGCTTGCCATCGGCGTGCAAGCCGCGCTAAAGCCCTCCAACGACCCATGTCTGCCCTTAAAAATATTGTTATCAAGCACGTGGTGCGCATCCTTACCCATCCGGCAACCCGCCAATGGCAGCGCACGCGCGCCGGTGTGTTGCGCCGCATCAAGGGTGCATCAGCGCAAGTCCATTATTTTCACCAAGCCGATGACCCCTACAGCCATTTGTGCGTGCAGTTGTTAGAGCGCTTGGGGCAACGCTATGACGTGGACCTGCTGCCCCATTTGGTCAGCCCCCCCGAAGACTCGGCGGCGCCGGACCGCGAGCGATTAGGCCACTGGTCTTTGCGTGATGCCACCCTGCTGGCACAGGCCCATGGGCTAGAGGCGCCGGTAGCGTCGCCCGATGCCGCTGCCGTGGCCAGTGCCGAATCCTCCCTGGCTGCCAGCTTGCAGGCTGGCCGCTTTGTGGTGGATGCAGCGGCC
>JBAXLX010000561.1:0-1535 GCA_037134595.1 Pseudomonadota bacterium | reverse complement strand
CAGGCGCCTCGCCCGCCTTCAGCCGCACATCGGCCGCCCGCGCTTGGGTCAGCGCGATGTCAGGGGTCTTGTGCACAAAGGCGTTCAGATCATCGCCCGCATCCATCGCCGTCAGGCACGACATGGTCAGATCAACGGCCGACAAGTCGCCCTTGCGCAGCGCGTCACGGGCCGCGGCGATGGTCATCTGGTTCGGGTTTGTCATTATTCCACCACCTTGGGCACAGCAAAAAAGCCTTCGCGGGCATCGGGCGCATTGGCCAGAATTTGCGCTTGAATGTTGCCAGCGCTGACCACATCCGCCCGCCGCGCCAAGCGCATCGGGGTGACCGAAACCATAGGCTCGATCCCTGTCACATCGACCTCGTTCAGCTGCTCCATAAAGCCCAAGATGCCGGAAAGCTGCTCGGCCAGCTTGGGCAGATCGGCCTCTTGCACCCGAATGCGGGCGAGTTTGGCCACCTTGCGCGCGGTCGCGGTGTCAATCGACATGGGGCGGGTTCCTTGAGTGGAGGGGCAACGCGCCCCGTCAGTGCGGCTTTCCCTTTAGCCGCCTGCAGATCAGCCCGCAAGACGGCGCAGGGCGAACAGCCCTTTTCCTGTGCCGCAAATCTGCTATCGTGCGTCCATTGGCCTCAACCTTTTACAAGGACGTCTGCCCATGAATATCATCTGGCTAGGACATTCCGGCTTTCGCATCGAAATTGGCACCGCAGTTTTGCTGATTGACCCGTGGCTGACGGGCAACCCGATGTTCCCCGCCGAGCGCCGCGCCGAGGCTGTGGCCGGTGTCACCCATATTCTGCTCACCCATGGCCACGGCGACCATACCGGCGATGCGGTGGCGATTGCCAAAGAGGCGGGGGTGAAAATCGCCGGGGTTTACGACCTTGTGGGCTATCTGGCCGCAACCGAAGGGGTCGAGATCACCGGCTTTAACAAAGGCGGGACGATTGACTGCAACGGAGCCAAGGTGACGATGGTCAACGCCAGCCACTCGTCCTCGGCCGCAGGGGCCAATGGGCCAGTGGCCGTGGGGTCCGAGACGGGCTTTATGATCGCAGGCGAGGGCCATGTGATCTATGTGTCGGGCGACACCGACATCATGGCCGATATGGACTGGATGGGCGATTACCATAAGCCCGATGTCGGCATCCTGTCGGCAGGGGGCCATTTCACCATGGACATGGCCCGCGCCGCCTATGCTGCAAAACGCTATTTCAACTTCAAAACCGTCATCCCCTGCCACTACCGCACCTTCCCCTTGCTGGCACAATCGGCCGAGGTCTTGGCGGCTGGCCTGCCCGGGGTGACCGTGATCGAACCGCAGGTCTTGCAGCCGATCACGCTGTAAGGGTCTAAAACCGCCACGGCGGCGGCGGCATCGGATCGGGCTATGGCCCCAAGCCGATGTCGCGCCGAAGGTGGTCGCTCAGCGGGGCCGTGCTTGGGTCCGCAGGGTGCTTTTTGTGCGTCAAAGCGGCGCACAAATAGGCCCATCCCACGGCCAAAGCCCCGTGACGCGCCACCAAAAG
>JBAXLX010000560.1:0-1537 GCA_037134595.1 Pseudomonadota bacterium | reverse complement strand
CATTCGCGCCGCCACTCTTTCCGCTCATGCAGTTTCGCACCCTTCTCTTCGACCTCGACGGCACGCTCATCGACCACTTCGCGGCCATCCATCGCTGCTACGCGCACACCCTGCCGCAACTCGGCCAGCGCGCACCCACGCTCGCCCAGGTGCGCGACGCCGTCGGCGGTGGCCTCGAAAACGCCCTGCTCAAATTCATCCGCCCCGACCAAGTCCCCGCCGCCGTGAAAATCTACCGCGCCTACTGGGATCGTACGATGCTCGACGACGTCGTCGCCCTCCCCGGCGCTCTTGCACTCCTGCACGACCTGCACGCACGCGGCCTCACCGTCGCGATTTTCACCAACAAACACGCCCCGTCCTCCCGCCTCATCGCCGATCACCTCGGCTTCACCCCTTTTCTCGCCGGCAATTTCGGCGCCCAAGACACCCCTTGGCTCAAGCCCGACCCGGCCTTCACCGCCCACGTCCTCACCACGCTTCACGCCGACGCCGCGACGACGCTACTCGTCGGTGATTCCCCGTTCGACGTCCAAGCCGCGCTCAATGCCGGCTTCCCTTGCTGGGCCGTCACCACTGGTACGCACCACGCCGCGGAGCTTCATGCCGCCGGGGCCACGCGGGTTTTTGCGAACCTCGCCGAAATCCAAGCCGCCCTCAGCGACTGAGCCCGCGCACGCGCACGACTTCCAGTTTCAAGGCCCGCAGCGAGACCACGATGTCGCGCAGAAACGCCGCCAACGCCGCGATCAAGCACGCGATACTCGCCAGAAAAATCACGACCATCTCGACGGCAAATTCACGCTCCAGCACCGCGTCCACGAAAATAATCATCACGAGCACGCACGCCAGCAGCATGCTCAAACCAGCAAACATCACCGCGCGTTGCACGAGTCGCGCCCGCCGCCACAAGATATCCAACTGATGCTCCAAGTGCTCGCGTTCCTCGCTTTCTTGCGAAGCCGCCTGCCGCACTTGCCCCGCCAAAATCCGCGTGCGGTCCACCACGCGCGCCATCCGATTGGTCAACGTGATCATCAACCCACCCACGCCGCTGAGCAAAATCACCGGCGTGATCGCCAACTGAATCACCGGCAAAAACGAGCTGGGTACGATCGTATTCATCCGCCCAACCTGAGCCGCTCACCCGCCGCCCGCAATCCTCGGTTTGCCACGCCACGATTTCCCGCTTCACCTTCCCTAGCCCGTGCCACCGCCCGCCGCCCATTCCACGCTCACCGGCGTCCTCGAACGCATCATTTTCCACAACGAGGAAAATCATTACACGATCGCGGAATTTCGCCCCGACACCCGTCCCGCCGCCGTAAAAACTCCGGCATCCTCTGAGGAAAAAATCGAAAAAGTCACCATCGTCGGCGCCCTGCCCAGCGTCGAATGCGGCGAGACGCTCCACCTCACCGGCGAGTGGACCCAACACTCTCAACACGGCGCCCAGTTCAAAATTGCCGCCTTCAAAAGCGAGCTCCCCGCCAGCGTCTACGGCATCCGCAAATACCTCGGCAGCGGCCTCGTCCCC
>JBAXLX010000559.1:0-1539 GCA_037134595.1 Pseudomonadota bacterium | reverse complement strand
GCCCGAGGCCGACAGGATATTGGGCGCAGGCCGTGCAAAACACGGCATCCGGTTGGTGGTTATCGCCAAGGTGCCGCCCCATGCGTAGTCAATCTTGGCCCCCGCCAGTTGCGGATAGATCGCCAGCATCGGCTTGCGCACCACCTTCAAGATATCGGGAAAGCGGTAGCCATAACTTTCGCCGCCGCCAAACAGCAGGCGGTTGTCTTCGGACAGGCGCCAGTAGTTCACGACAAACTTGGTATCGGCCACGGCGATGGGCTCTGCAAGGATCGTCGCCGCCGCCGCCCCCAAGGGTTCGGTCGCGACGATAAAATTGTTGATCGGCATCACCCGAGCAGCCACCTTGGCATCCAGCCCACCCAGATACCCGTTGCAGGCCAAAATCACCTGCCCCGCCCGCACCTGGCCTTGTGCCGTGCGCACCAAGGGCTTGGGGCCTTGCACAATTTCCAGCACCTCAGAGCGTTCAAACAGCCGCGCCCCCGCCACTTGCGCGGCCTTGGCCAGCCCAAGCGCTAAGTTCAGCGGATGGATATGGCCCGCGCCTTGATCTAGAACGCCGCCCGAAAAGACCTTTGATCCGATCAAGCCGCCGATCCCCTTGTGGTCCAAGACCTTGATCTGGTCATAGCCATAATCGCGGTCCAGCTTTTCAGCGCTTTGCAGGGCGCTGCGCAGATCGGCCTTAGTCCAGCAGGCGGTCGCAACACCGGGGTGAAAGGTCACGGGCATGTCATGGGTCTGGATCAAGGACTTGACCAAGGCCTTCGCCTCTTGCGCCATATCCCACATCAGATGCGCGGCCCTTTGACCCGCCGCAGCCTCTAGCCAGTCTTGATCTTGCCGCTGGCCCGACCCCACCTGCCCGCCATTGCGCCCCGATGCGCCAAAGCCCACGCGGTGCGCTTCCAGCAGCACCACGCTATAGCCCCGTTCTGCCAAATGCAGCGCCGCTGACAGGCCGGTGTAGCCGCCGCCGATGATGCAGACATCGGCCTGAACCTCGCCCTGTAAAGCGGGCAAGGGGGCAAAGGGGGTGGCGGTGGCGGCGTAGTAGGACGGGGGATAGTCCCCCGCCGGATCGTTGATATGCAGCAGGTTCATACGTTCAACAAAAGATGCTGACGCTCCCACGGCGAGATGACTTGCAAGAACTCTTTGTATTCATTGCGTTTGACCGAGTCGTAGACCTTGCAGAAATCCTCGCCCAGAACGCCTTTTAACGCGGTGTCGGCCTGCAACAGGTCTAAAGCATCGCCAAGGTTGGACGGGATGTCGTCGCTGTCGATATAAGCACTGGCCTTGAATTCAGGGCGAGGTTCTTTCTTTTCCATCAGGCCCAGATAGCCGCAGGCCAAGGTGGCCGCGATGCCCAGATAGGGGTTGCAATCCATCCCCGGCAGGCGGTTTTCAATCCGCCGCGCTGCGGGCGAGGATATCGGCACCCGCAAGCCAGTCGTGCGGTTGTCATGGCCCCATTCCAGATTGATCGGCGCTGCAAAATCGGGAACATAGCGGCGGTAGCTGTTCACATAG
>JBAXLX010000558.1:0-1544 GCA_037134595.1 Pseudomonadota bacterium | reverse complement strand
CCCCGCTTTTACAGCAGGCTTTTGGCCAAGGCCGCAGCAACCTCTGCCGTGATGCCGAACTCTGTATACAGCCGGTCAATCGGGGCGGATGCGCCAAAGGATGACATGCCGACAAAACCCGCCTTTGCCTCGCGCCCGCGCTCGCCCAAAAGCCAGCGGTCCCAGCCTTGGCGCACGCCGGCCTCGATGGCCACGCGCACGGGGCCGGGGGGCAGGACTTTGCGGCGATAAGCCTCATCCTGCGCGGCGAATAGCTCCATACAGGGCATCGAGACGACGCGGGTGCCGATCCCTTCGCCCTCAAGCGCTGTGCGGGCTTTCAGGGCGATTTCCACCTCTGACCCCGTGGCGATCAAGATCACCTGACGCTTCGCCTCGGCCTCGGCCAGAACATAGGCCCCTTTGGCGGTGAGGTTGGCGTTGGAATGGGTCAGGCGCACGGCTGGCAGGTTCTGGCGGCTGAGGGCCAAGACCGACGGGGTGGATTTGGCGGTCAGAGCCACCTCCCACGCCTCGGCGGTTTCCACCAGATCGGCGGGGCGGAAGACATAGGTGTTGGGCGTGGCCCGGCTGATGGCCAAATGCTCCACCGGCTGGTGGGTCGGCCCGTCTTCGCCCAGACCGATGCTGTCATGGGTCATCACATAGACCACCGGCGCACCCATCAGGGCGGACAAGCGCATGGCGGGGCGGGCATAGTCGGTAAAGCACATGAACGTGCCACCATAGGCCCGCACACCGCCGTGCAGCGCCATGCCGTTCATGGCGGCGGCCATGCCATGCTCGCGGATGCCGTAATAGACATAGCGGCCCTTGCGATCCTCGGGCGAGAACACGCCCAGATCCGGCGTCTTGGTGTTGTTCGAACCGGTCAGGTCGGCCGAACCGCCGATGGTTTCAAACATCACCGGATTGACCGCCGTCAGCACCTTTTCACTGGCCGAACGGGTGGCGATTTTGGGCTTGCCCTCGACCGCGGCCTTTTTCACCTCGGTTATGGCTTTCTTTAAACCCTTGGGCGCGTCACCGGCAAAAATGCGCGCGACAAGGTCTTGGCGACCTTGGGGCAGGGTGGCCAGATGCGCGTCCCACGCCGCACGAGCGGCAGCGCCACGGGCACCAAAGCTTTCCCAACGCGCCTTGACGGCGGGCGGAATGCCAAAGGGCGCTTCGCTCCAGCCATAGGCGGCTTTGGTGTCGGCGATCAGCTTGGCATCGGTCAAAGCGCCATGGCCTTTGGAAGTGTCCTGCGCCGAAGACCCAAGCGCAATATGGGTTTTGCACGCAATCAAAGACGGCGCGCCTGCGGCTTTGGCTTGGGTGATGGCGCGGTCGATATCGACCGGATCATGCCCGTCACAGCCAAACACCGCCCAGCCAGAGGCCGCAAACCGCGCCTTTTGGTCAGTGATATCGGCGATCGAGACTTTGCCATCAATCGTGATGCCATTGTCGTCCCACAGCACGATCAGGTTTTCCAGCTTGTGCTTGCCAGCCAAGGCCAAGGCCTCTTGCGAGACCCCCTCCGTCAGACAGCCGTCACC
>JBAXLX010000557.1:0-1546 GCA_037134595.1 Pseudomonadota bacterium | reverse complement strand
GGCGGAATTGATGGCCCCCTTGGACGCAGCGGCCTTGCGAGAGGTGGAGGGTGCCGCACGCCAAGTCGCCACCGTCACCGCGCTGGTGCCACTGGCCTTGGCCGATGTGGCCACCGCACTTTTCGCCAACCTTCGCATGATCCGCCGCGTGGCCGAGATTTACGGCGGACGGTCCGGCACCTTGGGCAGCTGGCGGCTGATGCGGCGGGTGTTTGGGCACCTTTTGGCCACGGGGGCTGTGGCCTTGGCCGATGACTTGATCGGATCAGTAGCAGGTGGCGGCATTCTGTCCAAACTCTCACGCCGCTTTGGTGAGGGCGTGGTCAACGGCGCCCTGACTGCCCGCGTCGGCCTTGCGGCGATGGAGTTGTGCCGCCCCATGCCCTTTGCCGCTCTGCCCCGCCCCGGTGTCACGCAAACCGTCAGCCGCGCCTTGGCCGGGCTGATCCCGCGCGCGGCAAAGGATTAATCCGACACCGCCGCCGCGATCTTGCGGAAAAGGGCCATGTTGCCCTCTGCCACACCCGCATCCTCAAACCCCAGATCGGCGGCGTTGACGGCGATCACCACATTGCGGGTGCGGTCAATCCAGATGTATTGGCCATAGATGCCTTGGGCGTTAAACTCCCCCGGTCCCGCGCCATCCGCGATCCACCATTGATAGCCGTAGCCCGACCCATCCTTGGCCTGCGGCACCGTCGATTGCATCGCCCAGTCACTCGGCACGATCTGGCGGCCCTGCCATTCCCCGCCTTGCAGTATCATCTGGCCAAAACGCGCGTAATCGCGGGTGGTGACGTTCAGCCCGCCAAGCACAAAGCTGACGCCCTCACCATCGGTTAGGTAATAGGGCGCGGCCTCCATCCCCAAAGGGGCAAGGATGTGACGTTCCAAGAGTTCGGGTATATCCTCACCCATCGCCCCCCGGATCACCATGCCCAGCACATGCGTGTCGATCGAGACATAGTGCATCCGCGCCCCCGGTTCCGCCGCGCGGTCCTTCAGGTCGGCGGCAAAGCCATCCATGCTGCCGCCAAGCGCCAAGACACGGCCCATGCGATTGATATCGGACCAGAAATCCAGATAATCTTCGTTGAACCCCACGCCCGAGGACATGGTCAGCACATCATAGATGCTGGCCCCGTCATAGGCCGAGCCGACCAGCGAGGGCGCGTATTTGGTCACCGGATCATCCAGACTGGCGATCTTACCCTCAGCTAGCACGATCCCGAACAGGGCCGAGAGGAAACTCTTGGCGACCGACCAAGATATCCGCAGGTCCTCCGGCCCGGTGCCAAGGTAATAGCTTTCATGCACCAAAGCGCCGTCATGCAACACCACCAACGCCGTGACATTGCGCGCCGCGACCCAATCCGCCACCTCTGGCGGCAAGGCAGCCTCCGGCCCCTTGGGCAAAGGGCTGGTCGGACCTTCGCCGCGCGACAAAGGGCGGGTCAAAAACAGGCGGTCCATATGGCTGAAGTTCTGAACAATCTTTTCGGGCGCAAATAGACTGTTGACCGCCATCAGACGGGTTACATCCTCG
>JBAXLX010000556.1:0-1555 GCA_037134595.1 Pseudomonadota bacterium | reverse complement strand
GCAGTTCGGTGATCTGGTGGTCGATACCATCTCCGAGTTTGCGCCGGACTTCCGCGACAAGATCGTGGGGCGCCAGATCATGACCCCGCTCGACCTTGAGCGCACGATTGGCCTCACCGAAGGGAACATCTTCCAGGGCGAGATCTTGGTGCAGCAGATGGCCTTCAACCGACCGGTCAGCGGCTGGTCGCGCTACAAGACACCTATTCGCGACTACTGGCTCGCCAGCTCTTCGGCCCACCCAGGCGGCGGCATCATGGGGGCCCCTGGCCGACTCGCCGCACTCGAGATTCTCAAGAGCAAGCGAGGGGAGGCGTAATGGCCGCCAAGAAGTCCGCGCCAAAGGCAGTGAAGGCTGCAACGAAAGCTGAGTTGCCTCCGAAAGTGCAGAAGGCCCCACGCGCACCAAAGCCTTCCGCCACCGCCGACGTGGTGGTGATTGGTGGCGGACATAACGGCCTTGTCGCCGCCGCCTACCTCGCACGCGCCGGCGTGAAGACCATTCTTGTTGAAGCGCGCACCGAACTCGGTGGCATGGCGATGACTGGCGATGTTGATGGCGTGCGCGCACCGATGCTCTCGCACACCGTTGGTCGCTTCCGACCACGCGTCGCCCGCGACCTTGGTCT
Source organism: Pseudomonadota bacterium (assembly GCA_037134595.1). Classification (GTDB taxonomy): domain Bacteria; phylum Pseudomonadota; class Alphaproteobacteria; order Rhodobacterales; family Rhodobacteraceae; genus Stagnihabitans. Next base: position 926 of record JBAXLX010000556.1, on the reverse strand, counting down.
GCAGGGCAAGGTAAAGCTCGTCGAGCCTGAGGCGCGCAACTTCGCGCCGCATCCAACCAACGGCACCTCGATCACCTTGTGGCGCGATGCCAAGCGCACCGCCGCTGAGCTCGCCACGCGGCCGAACGGCGAGAAGGTCGCTGCCGGCTACCTGAAGCTCGACGGACGGCTGCGCCGCGTCGGTGCCTACTTTGAGAAGGTCCTCGACGGCATTCCGCCCGATCTTGACGGCGGCAAGTCGGTCGCCGAACTGCTCGCAGGCTTCGCCTTCCGCGCGCCGTTCAGTGGCCTTGAAGAGGGCGACGGTCGCGAGATTCTGCGCATGCTCCCAATGTCGGCGGCCGACCTCGTCAACGAATACATCAACGACGACCATCTTGAAGCACTCATCTCGTGGCGCGGCTCGCGCTACAACGCCAGCGGTCCAATCTCGCCGGGCACCGGCGCAACGCTCCTCTTTGACAGCATCACTGGCGACGGCGCCGACGGCGGCGCTTCGGGCGAGACAGTCGTCGCCATTGGCGGCCCAGGCGCATTGATCGATGCGATTGCCGATGCGGCACGTGGATTCGGCGCCGAGATTCGCACCGGCGCACAGGTCACCGCCATTACCGAACGCGACGGTCGCGTGACGGGCGTGGCACTCGCCAGTGGCGAAGAGATTATTGCGCCGTACGTGCTCTCGACCCTTGATCCAAAGAGCACGCTGCTGAATCTGCTCGGCGTTGAGGCCACTGGGCCAGAACTGCGCCGCCGTCTGCGCGCCACGCGCAATACTGGCGTCACCGCCAAGCTCAACATTCTGCTCGACCAGCTCCCAGCCTTCCCGAGCGCGGTCTCTGCCGCGGTGCAAGAGGTGCTGCTGCGTGGTAGGATCTCCATTCTCAGCGACTCCCTGGGCATTGGGCGTGCGTTTGATTCGAGCA
>JBAXLX010000555.1:0-1555 GCA_037134595.1 Pseudomonadota bacterium | reverse complement strand
ATGTTGTTGTGCAAGGGGCAATGTGTTTGGCAATAGGGCACGCCGCATTGGCTGCACCGGCTGGCCTGTTCTGCGGCCTTTGAGGCGGCAAACTGGCGGTAGATTTCATGGAAATCTTCGGCGCGCAAATTGGCCGGGCGCTTTTCAGGCGTTTCTTTGCCCAAAGAGACGAATTTCAGCATACGTTGCACGGCCATAGGGGCATCTCCCAGCTTCACGGTGAAGGGGGTGATAGCTTGGTCCTTGGGGGAATAAAAGGCAGCATTGCTGACCTATAAATACGAATGTGACACCAAATTCGCCCGAGAGGTGAAAAAACACCGAAAATTAGGTCAGCACAAGATACCTATCGACTTAGGAGCCCGCGAAAAGTGCGGCCAAGACACCCAACCCCAAGATGATTCGCCACCAGCCAAACACCGCGTAGCCTTGCTGCGACACATAGGCCAACATCCACTTGACCACGACAGCGCCCGAGACCGTCGCAACAAGCAACCCCACGCCCATCCCCGTCAGGGCCGAAAAATCCAGCTCATGGCGCGATTTGATCAGGTCGAACGTCACCGCCCCCAGCATGGTGGGCAGCGATAGAAAGAACGAAAACTCAGCCGCCGCACGCTTTGAAACACCCAAAAGCCGCGCCCCCACAATTGTCGCGCCCGAGCGTGACACACCGGGCAAGATCGACAGGCACTGCACCACCCCAATCGCCAAAGCCTTGCCGAACGGAACCGCCGTGGCATCCTCCACCCGCGTTTGCGGGGCGATCTTGTCGACGAAAACCAAAACCACACCGCCCAGAACCAGCATGGCGGCCATTAACTTCGGCGTCTCGAACAAAACGGCTTTGATAAAGTCATGCGCCAGCGCGCCCACCACCATGGCCGGGAAAAACGCGATCAGGACCGAGACAATAAAGCGCTGCGAGGCGGGTTTGGTGCGGTAGGTTGAAAACACCTCGCCCAGTTTGTCGCGGTACAGATAGGCAATCGCCAGAATCGGCCCCAACTGGATCACCACTTCCAGCGTCTTAGACCCTTGCAGACCCAGAAAATGCGCCAACAGCAGCAGATGCGCGGTGGAAGAGACGGGGATAAACTCTGTCAGCCCCTCGACCAAGCCCAGCAGCGCTGCCGTCACCATATCGTTCATGGCTTAAACCTTCGGCAAATGTTTGGCAGAATCGCGGATGGCGGCGAATTGGCCCGTAGCGCGGTAGCGCCACAGATATTCGGGGATGATCGCGTCAAAATGGGCTGGCGTGATGCCCAGATCGGCCAAGGTTTTCGCCCCCGCCTGCACCACATTATCTTGGCGCAACTGGCGCGCTTGGTCCGAAGTGATCACACCATTGTGAAACAGGCCCAGCGTCAGAGCCGACAGCGTATCCAGCACGCCCGCCATCACCGTTCCCACCCAGAACGGCAGGTTCAGCACCAAGCGGCGGCGTTGGACCACGGTCAGCATGCGGTGAATGATCGCCCTTAGGGTCAGCGCCTCTGGCCCGCCCAGTTCGTAGATGCCATGGGCTTTGCCCGTCACCCCCAAAACCGCC
>JBAXLX010000554.1:0-1566 GCA_037134595.1 Pseudomonadota bacterium | reverse complement strand
GCGATGACAAGGATTTCAGCAATCGCCGTATCGCCCGCCGCAATCATCGCCGCAAACGCCCCCGCCTGCGCATCGCTGACGGTGCCCGAGGCAAGGCCAGCGGCGAACCATGCGATCTGGTCGGCAGGCGGGGTGGCCCCGTCCCGGATTTGGGCGATGATGGCGCGGGCGTCCATCAGGCTTTGGCCATATGGGCGGCGGTGAAGACACCGGGCAGCAGGTCGGCCACGGTCATCGTCAGATGGTTGCCGTCGGTGGTGCACAGCGTCACCTTAACATCAGGCGCAGCAAATTCGGCGATCTTCTGGCGGCACCCACCGCAGGGCGGCACAGGCGCGGGGCTGTCGGCGATGACAAGGATTTCAGCAATCGCCGTATCGCCCGCCGCAATCATCGCCGCAATCGCCCCTGCCTCGGCACAGGTGCCTTCAGGATAGGCCACGTTTTCGACATTGCAGCCAACATGGACAGCCCCCGAAGTGGCGCGGATAGCGGCCCCCACCTTGAAGCGCGAATAGGGGGCATAGGCGCGCAGGCGCACATCGGTGGCGGGTTGCAACAGCATGGGAACCTCTTGGATGATAAGGACTGACTTTGGGCTGAATGTGGTTGTCTTGCAAGCGGTGCGCCATGCGGGGCCCCCCCATGGCGCACTTCGGCATTGGTGCCGAGATTACAGCAACGTCGTGGTAAACTGTCCGGGAAGCGAAACCTCGACCAGGTGCAGGTCGGAGGTTGTGTCAGCGTAGCGCGTGGCAAGGCCAGGGGGGATGACAAAGGCATCACCGGCTGAAAGGCGGTAGGCGTCTTTGCCCTCGCCTTCCAAAGTCATCTCTCCGGTCATGACAAAGGTGAAAAGGATATCACCATCGTGCTTTGTCCATGGGGCCACGCCTGTCGGGCGGGCGACCATAACCGAAGCGACACCGTTGGTATTGGCGTTGATCGTGGTATCGCGCGCCTCGAACCCCGGGATGCGGAAGGGGGTAAATGTGCCTGTGGCGCCGACGTTGTGAACAAAACGCTGGCCCTCCCATTCCCGGTCGGGGTTCACGGTGGCGTTGGGTAGGGTCATGTCGTGGTCAATCTCGGTGATGTGGTCGGCGGGGACGCCGATTTCGATCACCTCGATCCCGTCGCCGGATTCCAGCACGCGGTGGCGGATCGTGGGGGGCTGGATGAAGCAATCGCCCGCATGCAGCCGGCGGATGCCGCCTTGGTCTTCGTACAGCACATCGACCCAGCCTCTGATGCAGAAAATCAGCTGGAAGCCCACCTTATGGTAATGCACCAGATCGGGCACCTTGCCATCGGGCACGTGGATGTGGCTGGCAATCATCGCCCCGCCCAAACGGTTGGGCACCAGATCGCGGTACATCATGCCCGCGCGGCCAATCACCCAAGGGGCTTGATCGGCCAGCCTGCGCACGACAAAGGCGTGTTCGGTTTTGGGCAGCACAAGCGGCGGGTTCAGCTCGTCCAGACTCACCTGCGTGCCGCCCGGCGAGGTCATCTCGCGCTGGCCTTGGGCGATGCTGGCCCAATCGTCCGACAGAACGCGCACAT
>JBAXLX010000553.1:0-1582 GCA_037134595.1 Pseudomonadota bacterium | reverse complement strand
ACCAAAGCGTGATTGACAAAGCCTTGGAAAAATTCGTGGAACAGATCCACATCAAAATCACCAATGCGTGCACGTTTGAACTCAACACCAAACTCCAAACCTGGGCGACCTGATAAATCGAGCACAACGCGTGACAATGCTTCATCTAAAGGCACATATGAATGTCCATAGCGGCGCACGCCTTTTTTATCACCTACAGCTTTTGCAAAAGCCTGGCCCAAGGTTATACCAATATCTTCTACTGTATGATGTGCATCAATGTGCAAATCACCCTTTGCTTCAATCGTGATGTCCATCATGCCGTGTCTAGCAATCTGATCTATCATGTGATCAAGAAACGCTAACCCACTCGACAATTGTGAGGCCCCATTGCCATCGAGATTAATCGAAACAACAATTTGGGTTTCTAGAGTATTACGGCTAACTTCAGCTTTACGCATGAGAGTATGTTTTCTTTCTTAATTTACAAATAAAAACCGCCGCAAAACGTAATACCTTGTTTTGCAGCGGTCTATTATGGTCGTTTATTACCTTTTATTTAGCCAATTTATATTAGCTAAACAAGCCTTTCAACCAACCGAACAAACCACCTGAATTGCCACCATGTGCAATTGCAGTGATTTCTGCAGCAGAAGCCGCAGGATCAGCAGCACCGTAAATAGCAGCGCCAGCAACAATGATTGTCGCGCCAGCATCACGTACTTGTGCAGCTGTTGCAGCTTTTACGCCACCAGCAACAGAAATATCTAAACCAAGATTCAAGCTAGAAACCATTGCCAAGTCAGCAAAAGGTGTTTGACCAGCAGCTTGTTGGTCAAGACCAGTGTGAACACCAATGATGTGCGCGCCTAATTTAGCAACTTCTTGTGTACGTGCTTTTTTGTCAGCAACGTTGATCAAGTCAACTTGCGCTTTTTTGCCGTATTTATTAGCAACATCGATTACACCTTTAATAGTGCCGATATCAGCTGTACCCAAAACTGTACAGATATCTGCACCAGCTTTGTAGAACGGCTCAGCTTCGTAGAAGCCAGCGTCCATCGTTTTCAAGTCAACTAGGATTTTATTGTTTGGGAATTTAGCACGAAGAGTTTCAAGCAATTTGATACCGTTATGCTTGATGCATGGTGTACCAATTTCAAGAATATCAACATGTGGAGCAACTTTTGCAGCCAAAGCTACCGTTGCGTCAAAATCTAGTGAATCTAATGCCATTTGTGTTAATGCCATGTTACTTCCTCCGCTTAATTACAAATTAACGATTTAATACACGCCTAATGATACATTTTTTCTGATGTTAATGGTAATTAGATACGTATTACCAATTCGACTTTATATAACGATTTTGCTTTTTGGTCAAAATTCTTTACGTTTTAATGATACTTTTTAATGCACTTATCAACGCTAGGCACTCATCGTCAGTACCAATGCTAATTCTTAAAAATTGAGTAATTCTTACCGGCTTTTTAAAATGCCTAATAATAATCTTTTGTTCTCGCAAATCAGCAGCTAAAGTTTCTGCATCATATTGTGGGTGACGCGCAAAAATAAAATTTGCACCAGACGGTAAAACTTCGAAACC
>JBAXLX010000552.1:0-1589 GCA_037134595.1 Pseudomonadota bacterium | reverse complement strand
AATGCGGTGCATGACGCCTTCCGCGCCTTTGGTTTGCGTCAGGCCCATATGCCGCATGACCATTGGCGGGTGTGGAAGATCGCCCATGACCTCGGCCTGCATGGCTGATGGGGATCGGGGGGCGGCAACGCCCCCCGGCACAGACCATGAAAGACTGGCGCGAGCTGCAATCTGATTTCGCCCGCCACGGCTATGTGGCGGCGGATGACCTGTCGATGGCCCTGCACATTGCGTTGGCGCTGGGCCGCCCTTTGCTGCTGGAGGGGGAGGCAGGTGTGGGCAAGACCGAAGTGGCGCGCACCTTGGCGGCGGTGAAGTCCACCGCCCTGATCCGCCTGCAATGCTACGAAGGCTTGGATGCCGCGCAGGCGATTTACGAATGGAACTACCAGCGCCAGCTTCTGGCCATCCGCGCCAGCGCTGAGGCAGGCGAAACGGGCCGCGCGGTTGAGGCGCGGCTCTTTTCCGATGAATTCCTGCTGGAACGGCCCCTGCTCAAGGCGATCCGGCAACCCGTTTCTCCGGTGTTGCTGATCGATGAGATTGACCGCGCGGATGAAGAGTTTGAGGCGTTTCTTTTGGAAGTGCTGTCGGATTATCAGATCACCGTGCCAGAGATCGGCACGATTTCCGCCATCACGCGGCCTATGGTGATCCTGACCGCTAATGGCACCCGCGATCTGTCGGATGCGCTGCGGCGGCGCTGCATCTATGCCCATGTCGGCTATCCCGACCGCGCCACGGAACTGGCGATCCTGCAATCGCGCTGTCCGGCGCTGTCTGAGGCGCTGTCGCGCCAGATCATCGGCTTTGTGCAGGCCTTGCGGAAGGAAGAGTTGGACAAGAAACCCGGCGTGGCCGAGATGCTGGATTTCGCCGCCGCCCTTGCCGGTCTGGGTCTGGCGGATTTGACGGATGATCCTGTGGTGTTGCAGGCCGCCCTTGGCACACTGCTTAAGACACAAAGCGACCGCGCAGCGATCCCGACCGAAGTGGCGCAGCGCATCGCGGGGAAAGCGGCATGAAGCCCACCCGTTTCGCCGCGCGGGATGACGGACCAGCGGCGCGGGTGGCGGGCTTCATGGCGCATCTGCGGCTGAACGGCTTTTCCCTTGGCGTGGCGGAAACCGAACTGGCCTTGGCCGCCCTTGGGCAGGTTGAGGCGACGGATGCTGACTGCGCCCGCATGGCGCTGCAATGCGTCTGTGCGGGGTCGGCAGAACAGGCGGCGCGGTTTCCGGCGCTTTTTGATGCCTATTGGCGCAATGGGGGGCGGGTGCGGTCCAAAGCCGTGCCATCACAGGTTCGCACGTCGATGGAGCGGATGCAGACCAGCCGCACCGGCAATGACAATGCTGCCCCTTCGGGTGGTGGTGGGCGTATTGAGGCCCCCGATGATGGCGGTGAGGGGGAGTCAGAGGCGGGCGGAGAGGGCAAGCGCGTTGCCTCTCGTCTGGCGAACCTGATGAAGAAAGACCTGCGAGAGTTGGTCTCAGCCCAAGACATTCGGCAGGCCGAAGCGGTGGCGCGGCGCTTGGGGGCGGTGCTGTGCGACCGCCGCTCGCGCCGTCGGCGTGCGGCAAAGCGGG
>JBAXLX010000551.1:0-1609 GCA_037134595.1 Pseudomonadota bacterium | reverse complement strand
GCCGCGGTTCATCGACTGGCAATGCCCCGGTCTTGGCGACCCGGCCGAGGATTTGGCGACGTTCCTGTCGCCCGCGATGCAATGGCTTTACACTGGGCGCACCCTAGGCCCGGACCAGCGCAGCCGGTTCCTGCACGCCTATCCCGACCAAGCGACCGTCGCCAGATTCCAAGCGTTAGAGCCGCTTTTCACATGGCGCATCGCCGCCCATTGCCGGTATCGGGCGGCGAAGGGCGATGCCGATTACGCCCAAGCCTTACAGCAGATGCCCTAACCCAACGCCCACCGCGAAGATCACAAAGGCGGCGGGGATTAGATACCAGCGGCTGCGACGGCGCGGCGGGGCCAAGGGGCGCGAGGGTTCGGCCTGCGCGATCAAGGCGCTTTCCACCAAGCGCGGCAGCTTGGGGCCAAACCGACTCAGCACCCGCGCGGTATGCACCAAATCGCGCAGCAGCGCCTTGGGTCCGATGTTTCCGGCGATATAGCGTTCCACCACCGGGCGGGCGACCTGCCAGATGTTGATCTGCGGGTCCAGACCGCGCGCCACGCCTTCGACCACCACCATCGTGCGTTGCAGCAGGATCAGTTCCGTCCGCGTCTGCATCCCGAAGCGTTCAGTCACCTCAAACAGATAGGACAACAGCTTGGCCATAGAAATGCGGTTGGCATCCATACCGAAGATCGGCTCTCCCACCGCACGCAGGGCACGGGCGAATTCGTCAATGTCGCGGTCAGGCGGGACATAGCCCGCCTCAAAATGCACCTCGGCGACGCGGCGATAATCTTTGCGGATAAAGCCCATAAGGATCTCGGCATAGACGCGGCGGGTGTATTCGTCGATCCGCCCCATAATCCCGAAATCATAAGCGATGATCGCGCCATCCGCGCCGACCTTGAGGTTGCCTTGGTGCATATCGGCGTGGAAATAGCCGTCGCGCAGTGCATGGTTCAGGAACAGTTGCAGCACCCGTGCGCCCAGCACCCTCCGGTCATGCCCCGCTGCGTCGATGGCGGCGTTTTCGTTCATGCCCAGACCTTCGACCCAATCCAGCGTCATCACGGTCTTGCCCGACAGGTTCCAGACCGGATGCGGCACGCGAAAGCCTTCGTCATCTTTGGTATTGGCGGCAAATTCGGCCGCGGCTGACGATTCCAGCCGCAAATCCAATTCTCCCATCACCACGCCTTCAAAATGCGCGATGACATCCATCGGGCGCAGGCGGCGGGCCGAGGGGGCGAAAATCTCAACCGCCCACGCGATCAGGTAAAACGCGTCGATATCCTTGCGGAAGGCGCGTTCGATGCCGGGACGCAGCACCTTGACCGCCACTTCTTTGCCGGTTTCGGCAATGCGGGCGCGGTGCACCTGCGCGATAGAGGCGGCGGCAACAGGTTCGGAAAACTCGGAAAACACCTGATCGACGGGCAGTTCCAGCTCTGCCTCGATCATCTGTTTCGCCACGGTGGTGGAAAACGGCGGCAGTTGATCTTGCAGGTATTTCAACTGCTCTGACAGCTTTTCGCCCACCATATCGGGCCGGGTCGACAGGATTTGACCGAATTTGATATAGGCCGGACCAAGCGCCGTCAGTGCGCGGGTGGCCGG
>JBAXLX010000550.1:0-1612 GCA_037134595.1 Pseudomonadota bacterium | reverse complement strand
GTATCAAAAAACTCGTCAATAATCTTCTTCACAGGGTTCTTGTCCACAATCAGAATCATGTCATTTGTATACTTTGGTACAGTAGGTTGTAGCTTTAGGAATACCTCACGCTTGATTAACATAAACCCTGTACCGCCGTTGTCAATCTCCATCGGCTCATTAACATTTCCTGTGGACTCAGTTGCACCGCCTACTAGATTAACCACGAATGATCCTGTGTAGTTGTTCAAGTCTTTGTAGTCCACACCCGACTTGACCGCATCGGAAATCAGTTTCCAGTTGATCTCTTTCTTAGGGTATAAACCGCAAATGATGTCCTTGTCCGCTTGCACCATACGCACAATATCTTGTGGCTTAAAGGTAATGTCAGCATCAATGAACATAAGATGAGTTGCATCCGACTGTAAGAAGTCATACGACATACCATTACGAGCACGAGTAATCAATGACTCATTCATCATGTATGAGTAATACATCTGAATACCATTTTGCATGAATGTCTGTACGCACTCCAAGATACCCATGGTGTAACCACCTACACACATACCACCATACATCGGGGTAGCTATAAATAGTTTAGGTTTTACTTGTTCTTGTGTTTCGTTTGTTTCTAACATTATTGTCCTCTGATTAGTTGTGCTACTTTTTCTTCTAGGTATGAGATTACCGCTTGAGAGTTAAGATACATTACTTTAGCATCTGTGTAGTCTGCTTCTAATCTATCATAGCGTTGCTTCCACATCTGTGTCCACTCGGTCAGTTGTTTATTTTCTTTAAGTAGACTATCAACATACTGCATGTTCATTGTATCTACTCGAGTTGGTCGACCACGCTTAACTTCGTTAGTAGGTTTACTAACAGATGTCTGAGTCTGTGAGATGTATACACCATCTTCTTCCTTGGCGATCAAACCCACTGAGCGCAATTTGCTTATTGCCGTGTATACACTAGCTGGAGTAGCTTTTATTGATTCTAATAGTTGTTTAGGTTTCTTACCACCTTGTGTGTTTAAGATGTTAAGAATTTGTTGCGTAGTTGTTTGCTTTTTCATAGTTACTTTCTCCTGTTGTTAATAAAGAGGGAAGATACTTTACATCTTCTTCCCGTACTACTAGGGCTACTCCACCACAATCTATAATCTTTTTGAGATTAGCTTCTTGTAATAGAGTTAGCTTTCCTTTCCCAGCTTTAGTTTCAATGCCAAAAAACTTACCTTCGAGGCAAACTAAAAAATCGGGTGCGCCTTGCCTACCATATCCGCCTGTAACTGGCATCACATAGTAAGCACCAAGCCCATCAAGGACTTGGCGCACGGCTTTCTTAACTTTCCCTTCGGGGGTCGTTGCCATCCAATTCTCCGTTAAAAACCCAATACACATTCTTACTTATTCTTCTACCTACACCCTTGACTTCTTCGTTTACTTTCGTATGGTCAAGTAGCATTAGCACAGAGATTTTATCTTGCACCCATTTTGGCAAGTCGTCAAGTGTTTCGTAATAATTTTTTAACTCGGGATTAAAGGCATCCAACATCTCATAACATGTTGTTTGCACAGTATTATCTTCGTTGATTTCTATTCTATAAATGGGTTCTTCCTTAACCTTTTCAATA
>JBAXLX010000549.1:0-1623 GCA_037134595.1 Pseudomonadota bacterium | reverse complement strand
ATTTTGCATTGCAAACAGTACAGAATTGGATTTCAACAATCTTAGGCCTGGCAGCGGCGAGTATGCTTTATGTAGCAGTTGCGGATTTAATTCCAGGTTTGCATAAGCGCACAGAGCTTAAAGCAACCATTGCCCAGGTTAGTTTAATCGGCTTGGGAATCGGTTCTATCTGGCTGACGAAGTTCTTCCTCGAGTAAGGCTTTTTTACGTTTTCGTTGCGGCGCACCCAAAATCCACATGAGCACGCTACAAGGCATTAAACCGTAAAAGAAAAAGGTTAGAATGCCAGCCGTAATGCTGTGCTCAGTGGCTGCCATTAAAAAAGTGACGTAAAGCCAAGCGATTGCAATGATGTACATTTTTAATATTCAAGTAGGTTAATTTTCATGAGTTCAAACAATACACCTAAAGTTGGCTTCGTTTCACTTGGTTGCCCTAAAGCTGGCTCTGATGCAGAGCGTATTCTCACCCAATTGCGTGCAGAAGGCTATGAAATATCTGGCTCATATGAAGACGCTGATTTAGTTGTAGTCAATACATGTGGCTTTATTGATAGCGCGGTTGAGGAGTCGCTTGATGCGATTGGTGAGGCCATTAATAAAAATGGCAAAGTGATTGTGACTGGTTGTTTAGGCGCCAAGAGCGGTGTTGTGCAAGCAGCGCATCCTAGCGTGCTAGCCGTGACTGGCCCACATGCGCTTGAAGAGGTGATGACAGCCGTTCATGCTAATTTGCCCAAACCGCATGACCCATATATTGATTTAGTGCCACCTCAAGGCGTTCGTTTAACGCCAAGCCATTATGCTTATTTAAAGATTTCTGAAGGCTGTAATCACCGTTGTAGTTTCTGCATTATTCCTAGTATGCGCGGCGATTTGGTGAGTCGCCCAATAGGTGAAGTGTTGAATGAGGCAGAAAATCTTGTAAATGCTGGTGTTTCTGAAATTTTAGTGATTTCTCAAGATACTTCGGCATACGGTGTAGATGTGAAGTACAGAAGCGGCTTTTGGAATGGTCGCCCAGTTAAAACGCGCATGACTGAACTAACAAAATCACTAAGTGAATTAGGCGTTTGGGTGCGTTTGCATTATGTTTACCCATACCCACATGTGGATGAAGTCATTCCTTTAATGGCAGATGGTTTGATTCTGCCTTATTTGGATGTCCCATTCCAACATGCTAGCCCGCGTATTCTTAAAGCAATGAAGCGCCCAGCAAGTAGTGAAAACAACTTGGCTCGCATCAAGGCATGGCGTGATATCTGCCCTGATATTACTGTGCGCAGTACCTTTATTGCAGGCTTCCCAGGTGAAACGGAAGATGACTTTCAAATACTGCTCGATTTCTTGGAAGAAGCACAGTTAGATCGCGTTGGTTGTTTTACCTATTCTGCAGTTGATGGCGCTTCGGCTAATTCGCTTCCAGACCATGTGCCTGAAGAAGTTAAACAAGAGCGTTTGTCGCGTTTTATGGAAGTTCAAGAGCGGATTAGTGCTGCTAAATTGCAGTCTAAAATCGGTACGATGCAAACCGTGCTGGTTGACGAGCTTGTAGAAGATGAAGAAGGCAATATTGAAGCAATAGGCCGCACTAAGGCTGACGCTCCTGAAATTGACGGTGTAG
>JBAXLX010000548.1:0-1645 GCA_037134595.1 Pseudomonadota bacterium | reverse complement strand
ATTGGCCAGCGCCGCGCCCAAACCCGGAGCCAACCACACCGACGGGGTCGCCAGCGCGTGCCAGCCCATGATGGCGACCGGCAGACCAAAGCCCAAAAGAACGGGAAACGCACAGGCCCCTGTGGCCAGCCACGCCTTGCTACCGGACAGCGCCATCGGCTCTACGGGACGCAAAGCCCGGGTGGGGCGGTGAAAGCGGGCGCGGCGGCGGCCGATGCGTTCCAGCCCCACAAGGATCAGGATCAGCGTCAGGATCACCCCGGCAATCTGCGCCGCCCCCCCCGCATTGTTGCCGTTCAGCCAGGTGGAAAACACCCCCGTCGTCAGGGTCTGCACGCCGAAATAGGTGACCGTGCCGAAATCGGCGACCGTCTCCATCAGCGCCAAGGCGACGCCGGTTGCCACCGCAGGACGGGCCAAAGGCAGGCCAAGCCGAAAGAACAGCGCCCAAGGGCCTGCGCCCAAGGCCCGCGCGACCTCATAGGAACTGCCCGATTGCTCGCGGAACGCGGCGCGGGCCAAAAGGTAGACGTAGGGATAAAGGGCCGCCGACAGCACGGCGATACAGAAGCCTAAGGACCGCACCTCGGGGAACCAATAGTCCCGCGCATCCTGCCAGCCCATCGCGGCGCGCATCGCCCCCTGCAACGGCCCCGCATATTGCAAGAAATCAACCAGCGCATAGGCCCCGACATAGGCCGGGATCGCCAAGGGGAACAGCAGCAAGTGGTCCAGCCAAGCCCGCCCCGGAAACCGATACATCACCACCAGCCACGCCGTTCCCGTCCCCACCACCGCCGTCACCAATCCCACGCCCAGCATCAGCGCCAAGGTCGTGCCGAAATAGCGCGGCAGCACGGTTGAGATCAGATGCGGCCAGATATTCTCGGTCGGGTGAAAGGCCAGCCACAGCACCGACAGCATGGGGGCCACCACCACGGCGGCAATCGCGATTGCGCCGATCAGCCAGGGATCGGCCCATCTGCGGGCGACTTGTTGAGTGTTTTGCTTGGACATCACGGCGGGGGCGTAACTGAAAGCGGTTTCCCTGTCCAGAAAAGCCCGTATAGTCCGCTGCGTAAGTCAGCAGGAAAAGCAGTTCCGGTTCATGCGTATCATCTACCACCTCGGCGCCCATTGTACGGACGAAGAGCGTCTGATCACTTGCCTGTGGAAGAACCGCGGCGTCTTGGGCCAACAGGGCATCGTGGTCCCTGCCCCGACCCGCTATCGCACGCTGCTGCGCGATACGGCGATGACGCTGAAGGGGCGTGCGGCCTCACGCGAGACGCAGTCGCTGGTCTTGGAACAGATCATGGATGAGGTCAGCGCAGAGCGGCTGATCCTTGGCTGGGACAATTTCATGTCCTATCCGCAATGGGTGGTGAAGGATCGACTTTACCCTGCGGCGGCGGAACGGGTGCGCGCATTCGCCCAGATATTCCCTGAGGTGCAGGCGGAATTCCACATCTCGATCCGCAATCTGGCGACGTTCCTGCCCGCGCTTTTCGCCAAGCAGCGCGGCAAAAGCTATGAAGATTTCATGGGCAGCACCGATCCGCGCCTTCTGTCATGGTCGCGCTTGGTCGAGGATATTCGCCGCCTGAACCCCGATGTTCCCCTGACGATCTGGAGCGATGAGGAC
>JBAXLX010000547.1:0-1646 GCA_037134595.1 Pseudomonadota bacterium | reverse complement strand
GCCCCGGCGAAGACATCTATCTGGCGCTGGACTGTGCCGCGACCGAGTATTTCAAAGGTGGGCGCTACGAGATGAAGGGCGAAGGCAAATCGCTGTCCATCGAAGAAAACGTGGCCTTCTTGGCTGGTCTGGCTGCCGATTATCCGATCATCTCGATTGAAGATGGCTGTTCGGAAGACGATTGGGCCGGTTGGAAGCTGTTGACTGACACTTTGGGGTCGAAAATCCAACTGGTGGGCGATGATCTGTTTGTCACCAACCCCAAGCGGTTGGAAATGGGCATCAAGCAGGGTTGCGCCAATTCGATGCTGGTCAAGGTCAACCAGATCGGCTCGCTCACCGAAACGCTGGCCGCTGTCGATATGGCGCACCGCGCGCGCTACACCAACGTGATGTCGCACCGCTCGGGCGAGACAGAGGACAGCACGATTGCCGATTTGGCCGTGGCCACCAACTGCGGCCAGATCAAGACCGGCTCGCTGTCGCGGTCGGACCGCTTGGCCAAGTACAACCAACTGATCCGCATTGACGAGATGCTGGGCGATATCGGCACCTATGCGGGGCGTTCGATCCTGAAGGCCTGATAGCGGCGAAAATCTTGCAAACGGCGCGCCCAACAGGCGCGCCGTTTGCGTTTAGCCCTTGCCCTATCCTGCCGCCAAGGCTTGATCCAAGCCATGTAAAAACCGGTCGCAATCCTGAGCACCAAAGGCGGCGGGGGGTTTGATTTTCAGCACATTGTGCAGCGGCCCTTCGCTGGACAGCAGGATGTGGTGATCTTGCTTCATGCGGCGGATGACACGGTCCAAAAGGTCAGGCGCGGGGGCAAGGGTGCGGCGGTCTTGGACCAGTTCTATCCCGCAAAACAGCCCCAAGCCGCGCACATCGCCTATCGCCTCATGGCGTGCGGCCAAGTCCCGCACCCCGCCCATCAACCGCGCCCCCATGGCATGACAATGCGCCATCAGCCTTTCGTCGCGGATCACATCCAGCACCGCCAGCCCAATGGCGGCGGACACCGGATTGCCGCCGAAGGTGTTGAAATATTCCATCCCGTTGGCAAAGGCCTCGGCAATGGCCGGTGTGGTGATGACAGCGCCCATCGGGTGGCCGTTGCCGATCGGCTTGCCCAAGGTGACGATGTCGGGCACAACCCCTTGCGCCTCAAAGGCCCACATATGGCTGCCGATCCGCCCGAAGCCCACCTGCACCTCGTCGGCCAAGCACAGCCCACCGGCTGCCCGCACATGGGCATAGGCGGCAGCCAGATACCCCTGCGGCGGGACGATCTGGCCGCCAGTGCCCAAAACCCCTTCCGACAGGAACAGCGCAGGCCCACGCCCAAGGCGTTGCAGGGCGGCGACCTGATCGGCAACACTTTGGGCATAGCCCTGCCCCGCCGCCGCATCGCCGTAGCGCCAGCGGCCCCGATAAGGATCAGGCATGTCGGCCACCCGCACATGGGGCGGACAGCCCGCCCCACCCTTGCCGTTGAACTTGTAAGGGCTCACGTCAATCAGGCTGGTCACATGGCCATGATAGGCATGATCCACACAGATCAAATCGTGCTGCCCCGTGGCCGCACGGGCAAGGCGGATGGCCAAATCATTGGCCTCGCTGCCGGAATTGACAAAGAAGCAGACCGA
>JBAXLX010000546.1:0-1647 GCA_037134595.1 Pseudomonadota bacterium | reverse complement strand
CCCAGATTGCCTTTCGGGTCGACCTTCGTACACAGGATTGGTTCGCGGATATCTCGCGGTTGAAGGCTGTCTTGCCTGACGGTGAGCGGGTCTTGAAGCTTGAAGTGATCCTGCCTGCACAGAAAACCGCACAAGAGGAAATGGCCCGCTTGGCCGATCACCTGAGCGCAGCAGGAATTTCTCCGGTCTGGGTCGTGCCCAGCCATACCCATGACATGGCATCCTTTCAACCCGGTGCGCCACGCCCTTTCGGCCTGACTTATGAGGACATGGCCCATGCGGCCCGTGCCGCCTTTCCGACTTCGCAAATCGGTGGCGGAATGCTTGCCTTCTTCACCGAACTCAATCGCAAACCGCCGCCACTTGGAGTGTTTGATTTCATCACGCATGCCGTCTGCCCATCCATCCATGCGGCCGATGATCGAACCGTGATGGAAAACCTTGAAGCGCTGCCGTCGATCTTTCGGTCGGCCCGGTCGATGATTGGTTCGGCCGACTATCACTTGGGCCCCTCGGGCATTTCAAGTCGCGACAATCCTTATGGTGAGAGGCCATCCCGGAACCTCCACAATCGCCGGATGTGTCTGACCGAGCGCGATCCAAGAGAACGCGGCCTTTTCGGCGCTGTTTGGATGCTGGGCCTCATCAGTGCGTGTGCGCAACACGGACTAGGGTCCCTTTGCGTTGGCCCAACCTTGGGTCACTTCATGCACGACGAGGCTTGGGGTGAAGGCAAGGTCACGCCAGCCTTTCACCTTTTAGCTTCACTTGGCCGTCTTGGGGGCGCAAGAACGTTGATTTCGACAAGCAACCGGTCGGGCATCGTTGCTTTAGCGGTGCAGTCGGGTCGCGGGCAAACTATCTGGGTTGCAAATCTGACGGCAAAGCCATTGACGACCCGCATTGAGGGAGGGGTTCTGCAATCCGAAAAACTTATTGCGCACCGACTGGACGAAGAGAGCTTTGATGCAATCGGATCGTCAGATTACCTCGCCTCAGCCGGAACAGTCGTCGCGTCCCGTTCTGACATTTCTCTTGCCCCCTACGGCCTTGTCAGGCTGGTCAATCTCGTTGACTGATCACTCCGCCGCGCGCGGGATAGGCCTTCCCGCTGTCAATCCATTGACCTTCTCGACGATGCTTTCTGCTGACAGCCCGAAATGCCGGTACAGATCGCTGATCGTGCCGGTTTGGCCAAAATGCTCGACCCCGAGCGGGATGGTGCGATGGCCCCACACAGAGCCAAGCCAGGCGAGTGTGGCGGGGTGGCCGTCAATCACCGTGATCAGACAGCAATGCGGCGGCAGGTCCTGCAACAACACCTCAACCGCCGAGTGTGCACTGATATGGCCGCGCGCCCTTGCGCGTTGCGCTGCAGTCCAACCCGCGTTTAGACGGTCGGCCGAGGTGATGGCCAGTACACCCACATCACGTCGGCTTTCTCCGATCAGACCGGCCGCACGGATTGCCTCGGGGGCCACAACGCCCTGATAGGCGATCACCAAGTCGCAATTCGGACCGGGTTTGCGAAGCCAATAGCCGCCATCGATTGACCCTTGCCGAAAGTCATCATTTCCGCGCTTGCCCGTTTGTTCGATCGGATTGGTGCTGAGCCGCAGATAAACCGACCCCCCAGTCTCATCTCGC
>JBAXLX010000545.1:0-1650 GCA_037134595.1 Pseudomonadota bacterium | reverse complement strand
GCCAGTTGCTCTGTTGCGGCAGCAAAAACACTTTGCACAAACTTCCATTCGTACTGTATGTTGCCCACATTGTCCAATTGAAACAGCCAACGATCCTGATTGTTAACACCTTCAATGTTGATTGGCACAGTACGGTTGGAAACTCGTTCGCCTAGATTGAAGTCTTGATTTTGCAACACACCTTGTTTGAAGTAAAAAAAGTATCCGGTGTTGGCTGCTGAAAATCCCAGTTGATCGTTTCGAAACAACAGATTGAAAATACCATTAGCAATAGGACTGGGTTCGTATACATAATCTTCTCCCACAGAGGTTGAACTCACAGCTTCAAAAGGCATGTTTACACCATCAACCACCGAGGTATAAGGAATCACCGGTAAAAATCCTGGTACCAAGTTGATGCTGTATTCTGCTGTGTCAATGCCTAGAACAGTTTGACGATTGCCAGGTTTTCCCACACGCTGAGTGTTTACCAGGGCAGCATTGATGATTGCTGTGAACTGTTCTTGCCAGTTAAAGTTGGTAGGATCATTCCAGTTCACAGTAACATTGCTTAGATTAATACCGTTAAAATCATATACATTTTCTGTGGTTTGAATGCTGAATACTTTGAGATAGCCCTGCGCTGCTTGGTTACGCTTGGGAGTGTAACTCACAAGATTTGCCAATTTTACCACAGAGTCTCTGCGCTCTGCGGTATCTAGATAGTTCTCTCTTGTGTTTAAATCATTACGGAACGACAGCGCCTGTCCCATAAATGCCATTACATCTAGTAAGGCAATGAATTCTGAGCTTTCAATGTAGTCATTGTAGCTTTCTGGATAGTATTGACGTATGTAATCTACAAAACTTTTTCGCAGAGTCTCAAAGTCGTAACTTTGAAAGTCAGCTTCGCGATAAGTTTGGTAGATGCGCTTCCAATCTTCAACGCCAAATATTACTGTTTGTCTTGTAGTGCGTGCCATGATAATCCGTTTGATTTATTTATGGAAAAAATAAACGGCTTAGTTATACGTAACTGGCTCGTCGTTGTTCTTGATCAAAAAAGATACTTAGTCGTTCAACGTCAGTGCTGGGCACAATCTGAAGTTCCAGTTCAATCAATATACCATTCTGCTGTGGATACATGTTTGCGCTGTAGATAGAGATCCTAGGATCGCCGCCGGCCACACGTTGAACTTCAGCTAAGATTGCTCGCTCAGTAGTGGTGTCTTGAGATTCAAACACATAATCATAGATTATTGTGCCATAGCCCGGACGTCCAGGCAACTGTCCTTGCCGAATACCAAACGCATTCAGCAGATCACGCTTGACTAATTCAAAATCAGTTAGCGTGAATTTTTTATATCTGTCAATGGTACTGAATCCAATAAACGTGCTCATGATCTATTTAGTGCTCCGAAAGTACAAATCCCAGCTTAGGTAGATTACGCAGATACTTTATGGTATCAGCAACAAAATCAAGAACGCGATTGCTTCTTTTTTTGATGTGAGTGTATTCAGTCAGATATTTTTCACGAATATCATAAGGAGACGCAGACTCCAACTCATAATAAGGTTTCAGTGTGGATGCATAAGTTTCGTCATAAAGTGCATTCAGTTCTAGTAATTTTTGTTTGATTTGATCTGGTGGGTCGTCGGCCTGTACCTGAC
>JBAXLX010000544.1:0-1652 GCA_037134595.1 Pseudomonadota bacterium | reverse complement strand
CGCTCTTCACCTTGACCAAATAAGTTGCTCACACAACGACCGCAAATGGATGGATGTTCAGCGTTTGCGCCTACGTCTTCACGGTAATGCCAGCAACGGTCGCACTTAGCGTGTTTGCTTGCCGCGACTTTGAATGTCAAGCCTGAACCAGAATGCTTTTCCACTTTGGCTTGTGAAGTAATAAACACAAAGCGTAGCGCATCTTCCATACGCGCAAGTGAATCATAAGCTGGGCTATCAACAGTAATGGTGATTTCCGCCTGCAATGACGAACCTACCTCGCCAAGACCACGTTTTTCTTCAATGGCTTTATTGGCTAATGCACGAACTTCGATAATGTTTTTCCAGTCGGTGATTTGGGCATCGCTCAAACCGTGCGCTGGCAAGTCGTACCAAAGCTCTTCAAACACGGTTGCGTCTTTATCCAAGCCCAATGTTTGCCAAATCTCGTTAGCAGTAAAGCTCAAGATAGGCGCCATCAAGCGCATCATGGTTTGGGTAATGTGGTGCAAAGCGCTTTGCGCGGCACGACGTGCTTGAGAATTTTCACCTGAGGTGTAGAGGCGATCTTTTAGAATATCTAAATAGAAACTGCCTAAATCTTCTGAACAGAAGCTCACAAATTTTTGCACCGCCAAATGGAATTCGTAACGGTCAAAATCGGCCAACACTTCTGTTTGTAACTTCTCAGTGAGCACTAGCGCATAACGGTCAATTTCTAGCCATTGGTCAACTGGCAACAAATCTTTGCTTGCATCAAAGTCAGCCAAATTTGCCATTAAGAATCGTAGAGTGTTGCGAATACGGCGATAGCTTTCAGCTACACGTTTAAGAATTTCATCAGAAATCGTCAGCTCGCCCGAGTAGTCGGTCGATGCCACCCACAAGCGCAAAATATCCGCACCGTAAGTATCCATCACCTTTTGCGGCGCTACTACGTTGCCTTTTGATTTACTCATTTTGTGACCTGCACCATCCACCACAAAACCATGTGTAAGCAAGGCTTCGTAAGGGGCGCGACCATCAATTGCACATCCTGTTAATAATGAACTTTGGAACCAACCACGATGTTGATCTGAACCTTCCAAGTATAAGTCTGCAGGGTGTTGCAATTCAGGGCGACGTTTAAGCACCGCCGCATGAGTTGAGCCAGAATCAAACCAAACATCTAAAGTATCGGTCACTTTTTTGTATTGATCTGCATTTTCAGGTGCATGTTTCGCCAAAAACGCCGCACCATCTAAACTGAACCAAGCTTCAACACCTGTTTGCTCAGTAAGCAAAGCCGCTTGTTCTAACAACTCTGAAGTTTTTGGATGTGGCTCACCTGTTTCTTTATGCACAAATAGCGGCATCGGCACGCCCCAATTACGTTGGCGTGAAACACACCAATCAGGGCGATTTTTAATCATAGCCTCTAATCGTGCTCGCCCCCAGCTCGGGAAGAATTCGGTTTCATCAACAGCCTTATTAGCATATTCGCGCAAGCTTTTGCCTGATGCGTCAGTTTCGTTCATGCCAATAAACCATTGGTGGGTCGCCAATTGCATGAGTGGTGTTTTATGGCGCCAGCAATGTGGGAAGCTATGGTTTAAGCGTGCGCTAGCAATTAAAGCACCGCTTTCTTGCATCAAACCTAAAATCACCTTGTT
>JBAXLX010000543.1:0-1670 GCA_037134595.1 Pseudomonadota bacterium | reverse complement strand
ATTTCAAACTCAGCAGTAATATCTGTGCCCCCACCAATAATAATATCTGGAGATCCACCACGACCCCATGTTCCAGTACCCCATGTTCCTACATTCCAACCATTACCAAAAATAGCGGTAGTTGGCATTACGATAGTAAAGTTATCATCGTCAATAACAGTAACTTCAAAATTAGCATTAAATTCGCTAATTGGAATACCACCAAGGGAATCTGGGTTTGGTGTACCAACAACACCACTAAAAGTAACAAAGTCCCCAGTAGTTGCTTCGTGGTTAACAATTGTCACTAATACTACGTTACTACCAAATGTTACGGTAAAGCAGTCATCTGTTGCTGGTGAGGTAAAAGTACTGTTTTCGGCCCGCAATGGGGTAATGTCGTACAACGCTCTACCATTTTCAATATAAACCTTTTTATTAGTACCAAGCGCCATCAAGTTATCGCCATAGCTAGTAACCCAGTTAAACATAGAGCGACAAGCACCTAGGATAGTAAATACTCCATAGCGTAGCCAGCCACCTATTTTCTGTGGATATCCAGAACGGAACCGAATTTTGTCGCACTCATACCAACCACCTTCGTTGGCATAGTTAGTTTGGTCTCGATTAACACCAGGTTTAAACTGGATTTTTTGTAATGGCATACGGGTTTACCCTAGTACAGACAATGCTTTTGCAATCTTGGCTTTGCGGTCATCTAAACCGATTAAGCCACCATTAATACGTTTAGTCATTGTCTCAATATCTGAAACATCTGCCAAGCTATTTAAGCCCTTCTTATTCCAAAACCAGCCTGCACTTAGAGCCGCATATTTAGGATCAGTAAGCCAATCAGGATTCCCAACAAGATCCACACCCAAACTAGATCCGCAGTGTTCATAGTTTTCCTTGCCAGTTAGCTGGATAAGACCCCTACCTAAATACTTGGCAGCCTCTTCTTCGCTAGTATTACCTAAACGCCCATTGTAGACTTTGCCAGCAATCTTAGCTGGCTGACGTGCGTATTGGTCAGCAACTTCTTTAGTAGGAAAGCGACTAGGCCAAGTCTTCATCAAGCCTTCAGCGCTGTAATTTAAGTTCTCTTGCAAGACTTTAAAATTAGCAGACTCATGAGAACACTGACCAATAAACGATGCTTGACGCTGTGGTGTAGAAATATCATATTTAACAAACACCTCTTCTAAAGGTCCAAGCCATTTATGGTCAATACCTAGGGCATCTAACTGGTCATACGTCATTATCGTCATGACCTAATTTAATGCCTGTAATAAGCCCAATAAACCCACCAATAATGGTTTGAAATGCAGGGGTAATAGCTTCAAAGATTTTATCGTTGCTGATGTCATTGTCAAACAATCCAACCAACATAGCACCAACCATACTTACAACTACTATACATAAAGTAATGGTAACCGTCATAGTTACCCATGAGCCTAACTCTACTTTGTTGTTCATTCTTTAACCTTTGACTTCATATCTACAATCTTTTCAAGAGTGCGACCACCAAAGTAAAAAGACATAATCAACATACCCCATTGGCCTAGCAATTCTACATAGCGCTCATTAGTATCCATATTAAATGCTGACATCATTGCAAATACAAAGTAGCCAGATATAATGGCAATTAATGTCATAGGACGAATATTTTTAGATAACCATGAATCAGATGC
>JBAXLX010000542.1:0-1672 GCA_037134595.1 Pseudomonadota bacterium | reverse complement strand
TGCACCACGCCAAGGTATAAACTTAAACTCAATCAGCCAATCCAACTTCGCCATAGTGTCATCACCATCAGCCCAGTTGCGATACAAGCCAACAACCTCGGTTGTTAGGTCATCCACCATCAAAATATACGGTGCACGCTTACCGTCAGAGTAGTTGTCATCATCCAATGACAACCAAGTGTAAATGTGATACACGCGGCGAACGCCATCCACATTATCTGCTTGACTCTTACGGCCTTCAATCTTGTTATTGGCTTTTTCAGCTTTAGATTCTTCAGGCTCCATGGAAGCTCGAACAATATCAATATCGACATACAAGCCGGTATCAACACGCTCTTCAAATGTCTCTTGCGTAATGTCTTGCACTTCAGTCACACGACCGGCTGTATAAAAATTCACAGCTGCAAAAGGCAAATACACATTGTCAATCGGCACAAACTCAGCGCAAGGTCTACGCTTCTGGTCATCATACCAGATCTTCATGTATTGACTACCACCAAGAGGCAACTGAGTCAACAGCTGCTCTTCTTCGTCGCGATACTCTTCAATCTGCTCTGTTAATTGCCAGTTCATGTAGTCGCGCTTACGCTCGGCGCGCTCTACTTTCTCATCTGTCGTCTCACCAATAATCTTGGTTTTAACAGGGCCATCAGGCGGAAATAGCTCTTTAATTGCACGAGCTGAAAAGTCAACGCAAGCTTCAGCCATTACAGGGTGCACAACTTTACTTGCGCCTGTAAACTGTGCGCCACCCGGAGCATCATGGCCTAAGCCAGTACGACGCAGACCTTCTTCATACTGCTTATCTCGCTCTTCACGGGCTTCCTTGTCTTTCTCAATCAGCTCTACGTATTTGTGCGCTAATTTGCTAAGATCATAGCTAGACAGTACTTCTGCTAAGTTTTCGTAAAAGTCAGGCTCCCCATCAGGACCTTTGGAATCATCTTCCATTCTCACGATTGCCGAGCCATCCGGCATTTCTTCAACGTCTGGAGTCTCATCTTCCATCTCGTCGAACATTGTAAGTGCAGAGGGACCAGCTGCTTCAGCCTCCTCATCAGTCATAGGCTCGATGAAGCGATCGAAGTTAGGTGGGATTGGCATTTGCGTCGCCATAGATTATTTTCTCCGCATCATGAGTTCATACCGCATTTGGTCTGTAGTCGGATTTTGCTGGACTATACCACCATTTGCTCTAAGAATAAAGGCTTGTCCCGGTGTTTTTGTCTTAGATGCTCTTTCAGCTTCTGCTTGCACAAGATCTTCTAGCTCAGACTGTGATCTGGCTTGACTTCCTAGCTTTGCACCAACCTCATTGTTGTGTCTATCCATGTAATAGTCAGGTGGCATTTGACCACCGAACAAAGATTTGATGTGCTGAATTGGTGCTGACTTAAACTCGTAAGCCTGCCCTAGCTTTTCTGCAATCCATGGGTTGTACTTTCTTGCCAATGTGCCAGCAGCCAGCATATGCCTTGCTGCATCTCGCTGATCATCGATTCCAACTTTTCCTGGGTACATATCCTTGGCAGTAAAGTTAGAGTAATCCTGCACACCGAATAAACTAGGCGTCGGTACATTGTCTGTCACCATGCCGCCTTCTTTGTACCCACGAACTGGTCCGCCGTTGGCGTAATCATCCATGCCTTGGTATCTCTCAATCAGGCTTTCA
>JBAXLX010000541.1:0-1680 GCA_037134595.1 Pseudomonadota bacterium | reverse complement strand
GCAGGATCGTTCAGCTTGCGCAGGGCGATAAAGCCGCTCAGAAACTCCAGATCGGTGCTATCGCCCGCGTCTGCCAAATGGTGGCTTGCCGCGACCTTGTAGGCCGTTTTCGCCGCATCCTTGCGCATCAAGATGCGCGCAAGATCGGCCCGCTTGGCAGCCCAAGCGGCAGGGTCACCCAGCCGCTTGGCCGAGGTGGACCGATCAAGGATCAGCGCGGCGGCATCGTCATAATTGTCATGGCGCATCCGGTACAAAAAACGCTCAAAGGCCAGACCGGGGTCGTCTTTCAACGCCTTGGGCACGGCATTGACCAAGGCCGAAACACCTGCCGCATCGGCGCGCAGCGCAAGGCGGGCGGCACCAAGGGCGGCCCAGTCTTTGCCCACCAATGGCAGCATCCGCGCGCCTTCGTCGGCACGCGTGCCATCCCACAAAATCCGGTCAAGCCGCAATTCATGGGCCACGCGCAGATCGGGGGCATAGGTGGCCAGAAGCTGCGATTGCTCGTCAGCGGTGAATTTCAGTTTGGTCCACCCCACGGTTGCGGCCTCGACCGCGTCGTCATGGCGGCCTTTGGCTTCCAGCGCGGCGGTCAGCGCCAGAACGCCTGCGGCTTTGGCGGGGGGTGTATCGGCAAAGTAGCGCAAAACGCGGTCAGGGTCGGTCGAGCGGGCAACCGCCCCCTCTCCGGCGGCTTTGAGATAGGGCAGGCCGGGCCAATCGGGGTGGCGCGACAGGAAGGATTCGTAATCGCCCAAAAGCCCCTCGCCCGCCCGCAGGCGTTGCCATTCGATGATGTCGGCCCCCACAGGGCCCGCATCTTGGGCGCGGGCTGACGCCTCTGCCCAATCTTGTTGGTCGGCCAAAATCTGCGCATCATGCAAGGCGCTGATTTCTTTGGTGTCAAAGCCAAAGGCGGGGGTCAGGGCCAAGCCTGTCAGAAGGGCCAAAAGGCGCAAGGGTGCAATAAATTTTTTCATGATCTGAGTTTGCCTGATGCGCCTTTGCGCCACAATACCCAAGCGCGTGATCGGTGGACTGCCGCCCATGCTTGGCAAAGCGCGCAACTGCCGTTAGGAAGGTCGCGCATCTTCGGGCATGCCGCCCGCCAACCAAGGAGTCGTTGCCATGTTCAAAGGGTCTTTTCCCGCCCTGGTCACGCCGTTCAAGAACGGCGCGTTGGATTTGGTCACGCTTAAACATTTGGTCGAATGGCACATCGCCCAAGGCTCGCACGGGTTGGTGCCGGTGGGCACCACGGGCGAAAGCCCCACGCTCAGCCATGACGAGCACCGCCAAGTGGTCGAGGAAGTGGTGCGCGTGGCCGCAGGCCGCATTCCGGTGATTGCGGGGGCAGGATCGAACAACACCGCCGAAGGGATCGACCTGATCCGCCACGCCGAAAAGGTCGGCGCCAATGCAGCGCTGGTCGTCACACCCTATTACAACAAGCCCACACAGGCGGGATTGATTGCCCATTTCACCGCCCTGCCTGACGCCTCCACCGTGCTCTGCCGCTTTGACGGGCGTTGCCACCCACCGGCTGGCGCCATCTGTCCCTACAAGCACACTGGCGCTGCCGCTGCCGCTGCCGCAAGCAACTCATGGCGCTCGGGTGGTGGGTCTTGGCGTCCAGCAGGAGCAGCAGGAGCAGCAGGAGCAGCAGGAGCAGCAGGA
>JBAXLX010000540.1:0-1682 GCA_037134595.1 Pseudomonadota bacterium | reverse complement strand
GTAGCAATCGGCATCGGGGTCGCTGTAGTCTTCGGAAAAGTCGTTCTCGACATTCATATCCAGCACATCGGCCAGAGTGGCCGTGGCATAGGCTGACCCAATCTGGGGCAAATGATCGCGCACCAGATCGCCGGGGTGCAGGCGGCCTGTGGCGAAAAGCTCGGCCATGATCAGGTGCATATGCATCTTGGTGATGGATTGCAGCGAATGGGGGCTTGTGGGGGTAAAGTCGGCGGCGGCGGCTTGGAACAGCACCTCGGTGCCTTGGGCGATGACAAGGGCCGAAAAGGCGGGGTCACGGGTGATCCCCAAGTCCTGCGCCTTAGCGGCAAGGGCGGCATCGGGGGTATCGGTCAGGGTCAACACACGCCGCGCTCGCACCATCAGGGTGCGGCGAAAGATGCTATGGGCGTTGTGAAAGCCGTGGCGGCGCTGGTCGGGTTGGTTCCAGCGCTGAAAATTATTCTGCCCGACGGTCAGGTCGGGGTTGGGCGTGCTGGGAAGGGTCACAGCGGGTCTGCTTTCTGGATCAAGACATCCACCACAATAGCCTGTGTCGCGGTGACGAAAAGGGGATTGATCTCGACCTCGGCCAAGACGGCGGATTGGGCTTCGAAAAGCTGGCACAGATGGGCGATAAAGCCTGCGATAGCCGCCATATCCGCTGCTTGAGCGCCGCGATAGCCGCGCAGGATGCGGGCGATTTTCAGGCCGTTCAGCGCCGCTGCAATCTGCGCCGCCGAAGCGGGCAGCAGCAGGGTTGCGGCATCGTCAAGCAATTCCACCAGCACCCCGCCCGCGCCCAAGGTCAGCACCAGCCCGAACTGCGCATCGCGCCGCAGGTTGACCAGCAGCTCCGCCAAGGGGCGCGGGGCCATGGCTTCCACCAAGAAGCGGTCGGTCACGGCCAACGGATCATGTGCTGCCACATCGGCGCGCATCTGTTCCAAAGCATTTGCCAGATCGGCAGGGCCTGCCAGCCCGATGGCCACAGCCCCGGCTTCGGATTTATGCGCCAGTCTGGGGCCCATCATCTTAAGCACGACGGGATAGCCAATCCGGCCTGCCGCCGCGACCACCTCTGCCCCTGCGGCCACCTGTCCCAAGGGGATCGGCAGGCCAAGCCCTGCGAGAAGGTCTTTGCCCTCGGCCTCGTCTAACGCGCGCAAGGGGCCTTGTGCGCCAAGCACGTGCAACGGCGCGGGGCATTGGGCCAAGATATTGGCCCGACGCTCTTGCCATAAGACAGCGGCGCGCATCGCATCGAGCGTTTCGCTCAGCCCCTGCATCGGGGCGACCCCTTGGGCGACCAGCCAGTTGCGGGTGTCTGCGTCAAGGTTTTCGGGCAAGGTCGCACAGATCGCGGCGGGGATGCCGCGCGCCTTGGCGGCGGCGATGAAAGCCCCTGCATCGGCGCGGTAATAGGGTTTGGAGTCGTCTAGGCCTGCGGCGGGGTAGTCTTGCACCAGCACAGCGCAATCCGCCTGAACGCCCGCCATCGCCGCTGCAAAGACCGGACCGGTTTTGGCCGCATCCCCCCAGATCGGTGTGGTGTAATCCAGCGGGTTAGACACGGTGGCGATGTCGGGCAAAAGGGGCAGCAGGGCCGCGCGGTCGGCCTCGCCAAAGGCGGGAAAGCCAAGGCCAATCGCCTCGGCATGGTCGGCCAGCATGGTGGCCCC
>JBAXLX010000539.1:0-1685 GCA_037134595.1 Pseudomonadota bacterium | reverse complement strand
CCCATGCCCACAAGGTTCGAGCGGTGGATCCGTTCAAAGCTTTCCGCAATCACCGCCTTGACGCCCAACAAGGCCGTCCCCTTGGCGGCCCAATCGCGCGACGAGCCTGCGCCGTATTCGATGCCGCCAAAGATCACCAAGGGCGTTCCTGCCGCCTGATAGGCCATCGAGGCGTCATAGATCGAGGTTTGCGCCCCATCGGGGCCTTTGGAATAGCCACCCTCGACCCCGTCGAGCATTTCATTCTTGATGCGGATATTGGCGAAGGTGCCGCGCATCATCACCTCGTGGTTGCCACGCCGCGCGCCGTAAGAGTTAAAGTCAGCCACCGGCACCTGACGCTCGGTCAGATACTTGCCAGCGGGGGTCGCAGCCTTGAACGACCCTGCGGGCGAGATGTGGTCGGTGGTGATCATATCGCCCAATACCGCCAGAACCCGCGCGGCGGTGATGTTGTTGATCACGCCCGGGGTTTGCGACATGCCGCGGAAATAGGGCGGGTTTTGGATATAGGTCGAGGCTGCGGGCCAATCATAGGTTTCCGAATCGGTGACCTTGACCGCTTGCCACTTGGCATCGCCTTTGAAGACATCGGCGTATTTCTTCAAGAACGCGGCCCGCGTCACGGTCGCTTCGACCAGATCGGCAACCTCTTTGGTCGTGGGCCAGATGTCTTTGAGATACACGGGGCCATTTGTGCCCATGCCCAAAGGTTCGGTCGTCAGGTCGATATTCAAGTCGCCTGCCAAAGCATAGGCCACAACCAAGGGCGGCGAGGCGAGGTAGTTGGCGCGCACGTCAGGCGAAATGCGCCCTTCAAAGTTGCGGTTGCCCGACAAAACGGCGGTCGCGACCAGATCGCCCTCGGCAATTGCCGCCGAAATCGCCGGATCGAGCGGGCCGGAATTGCCGATGCAGGTGGTGCAGCCGTAGCCCACAAGGTTAAAGCCCACAGCATCCAGATCGTCTTGCAGGCCCGCGGCGTTCAAATACTCGCTGACCACTTGGCTTCCCGGCGCGAGCGAGGTTTTCACCCAAGGCTTGGCTGTCAGCCCCAAGGCCCGCGCTTTGCGCGCCACAAGGCCCGCGCCGATCATGACATAAGGGTTCGAGGTGTTGGTGCACGAGGTGATCGCGGCGATCACCACCTTGCCCGAAGACAAGGTGTAATCATGGCCTTTCACGGCCACGTCCACGCCTTGCGGGCGCTTGAAAGAGGCCTCCATCTCGTGGGCGAAAGAGGCTTTCGCCTCGGTCAGGGCGACGAAATCTTGCGGGCGCTTGGGGCCAGAGATGGCGGGCACGATCGTGCCCATTTCTAAATGCAGGGTCGAGGTGTAGATGGGCGCATAATCGGCCCCGCGCCACATGCCATTGGCTTTGGCATAGGCTTCCACCAGCGCAATGCGCGCCTCATCGCGGCCCGTGCCGCGCAGGTAGCGGATCGTCTCTGCGTCAATCGGGAAGAAACCACAGGTCGCGCCATATTCGGGGGCCATGTTGGCAATGGTGGCGCGGTCGGCGAGCGGCAGATGGTCAAGACCTTCGCCGTAGAATTCGACAAACTTGTTCACCACACCATGCTTGCGCAGCATTTGCACGACTTTCAGCACCAGATCGGTGGCAGTTGTGCCTTCAACCATGGCACCGGTCAGTTTAAAGCCCACCACTTCGGGGATCAGCAT
>JBAXLX010000538.1:0-1688 GCA_037134595.1 Pseudomonadota bacterium | reverse complement strand
GGGGCTTTGGTGCAGGCTTGGGGCTTTGGGCCTGCACAGGGCGTGGCCGACCCTGTGGCGATCGGGGCCATGATGGGCAAAGCCATCCGCAGTTGTGACGCACTGGACTTGGATATGGCCGCAAACCGTGCGCGAAAGGGCGCTGCGATGACGTTGGACCTGTCGGGCATTGCCAAGGGCTACGCCGTGGATGTGCTGGCCGAGGTGGTGGGCAAGGCGGGCGTGGCCCAGTGCCTGTGCGGGCTGGACGGCGAGTTGGTCGCACGCGGTCTGCGCCCTGATGGGAAGCCTTGGGCCGTGGCGTTAGAACAGCCCGACCCCACCCGCCGCGCAGGGCGCAGCATGATCGAACTCAGCGACCGCGCCATTGCCACCTCGGGCAGCTATCGGCATTTCGTGACCTTGGGTGATCTGCGGGTGTCGCATACGATGAACCCGCGATTGGGCGGGCCTGCGGTGGGCAAGCTGGTCTCGGTCAGCGTGCTGCATGACAGCTGCATGCAGGCCGATGCTTGGGCGACCGTGCTGATGGTGCTGGGCGATCAGGCCGGACCAGAGTTTGCCAAGGCGCAAGGCTTGCAGGCGATTTTCTTGGCCGAGGTGGGCGGCGAGATCCGCGAAACGCTCACCGGATTTTCGCCTGCCGGATAAGGCGGATGCGGGGCCTAGGCTTGGGGCAAAACCAGAATGGCGCGAAAGTCGTTGACGTTGGTCAGGGTGGGGCCTGTCACCACCTGATCGCCGATCGCGGCAAAAAAGCTGTGCGCGTCGTTGCGGGCCAAGGCCAGCGCGGGGTCTACCCCTAAGGCCCGCGCCTTGGCCAAGGTGTTGGGGCCAATCAGGGCACCGGCCACCTCTGCCGCACCATCCACGCCGTCGGTGTCGCAGGCTATGGCGTGAATGCCTTGGGCGCCTTGCAGCGCCAGTGCCAAGGCCAAGCAAAACTCGCCATTTGGCCCGCCAATGCCATCGCCGCGCTTGGTGACGGTCAACTCGCCGCCCGACAGGAGAAGAACAGGGGCATCGCTGCGGGCTTGCAGCGCGGTTTGGGCCAGTGTCGCGGCCACATCGCGGGCTTCGCCCTCTAGCGCGTCGCCCAGCAGGATGACGCGAAGGCCCTCGGCCTTGGCCAGCGCTTGCGCAGCGGCCAGGGATTGCGCAGGGGCGGCATAAATGCGGTTGGTGGTGCGTGACAGGCGCGGATCGGTTGGCGGGATCACGCCTGAGGGGCGGCTTAGCGCATCCAACGCCGCAGCGGGCACTTTGGCCCCCCACTGCGCCAAGATTGCCAAAGCCTGATCCGGCGTTGACCCATCACCCACCGTGGGACCAGAGCCGATAAAGGCCATATCATCCCCCGGCACGTCCGAGATCATCAGCGCCAGCACCCGCGCCGGATAGGCCGCCGCCGCCAACTGGCCGCCTTTAACGCGGCTGAGATGCTTGCGCACCGTGTTCATCTGCGCAATGGGCGCACCGCAAGCCAGCAGGGCTGCGTTGACCGCCTGCTTTTCGGCCAGACTGACTCCCTCGAACGGGGCGACCAGCAGGGCAGAGGCCCCGCCAGAGATCAGCGCCAAAACGAAATCCCCTTCGCCCAAGCCGCCCAGCAGCGCCAGCATCTCAGCGGTTGCCGCAGCGCCTGCGGCGTCTGGCACGGGATGGGCGGCCTCCACAATTTTGATGCC
>JBAXLX010000537.1:0-1696 GCA_037134595.1 Pseudomonadota bacterium | reverse complement strand
CGAATACCTGGAAAAGCTCTGGCGTGCGCTGCGTCGGCCGATTGGCGAGCCGGGGGCTTCAGACACCCCCTTCGGCCGCACGAACTATGTCTACGAAATCCTGGCCACCGCGAAGGCTCAAACCGCACTGCGGTATTGGAACTGGAGCTTCAGCGCCGACTCCCAAGAGATCAACACCAACAGCCTCGACGACGCCGAAGACGCGCTGCTGCTAACACCAGCCCGCCGCAACGCCGCCTTGCTGTTTGGGCGGTTCAGCCAAGAAAGCTAAAGGGGGGATCAGCCCCCCTGCAGCTTCCGCATGAACTTGGCCGTTTGCCCGCCGCCTTGCTCGTAGTGCTCTTGGCCGGTGGGGTCTGAAATCTTGGCCCAATTCGCCGCCACTTCTTCCGCGGTGATCCCACCTTCCTTCAGGCAGATGCCGTCCGTCTCGTAGATCCGTGCGAGCGAGAACACCCCGGCCCCGGCGGTCAGGATCGCCCCCGATGGCGCATCCTCTGAGACAAGGTACATCACACCCGGCGTCACATACTCAGGCTTCAGCAATGCCAGCATTTCCGCGGGCATCAGGTTTTCGGTCATCCGCGTCGCCGCCACCGGGCTGATCGCGTTGACCTTGATGTTGTTCTTGGCCCCTTCGATCTTCATCGTGTTCATGAAGCCAACAAGGGAAAGCTTCGCCGCGCCATAGTTGGCTTGGCCAAAGTTGCCATAAAGGCCGGTGGACGAGGTGGTGACCACGATCCGCCCATAGTTCTGGGCCTTCATGATGTCCCACACCGCTTTGGTCGGCTTCACCGTGCCCATCAAGTGCACGTTCATCACCGCCTCAAAGTCCGAGATCTGCATCTTGGGGAATGACTTATCGATCAGAATGCCAGCATTGGCGATCAGGATGTCGATCCGGCCCCACTGGTCCATCGTTTGCTTCACGAGGCCAGCAACGCCCGCGTCGTCGGTTACAGAGGCACCATTCGCGATCGCCTCGCCGCCCAAGGCCTGGATTTCGGCCACAACCTTCAGGGCCGCTTCCGTGTTCCCACCGGACCCGTCCACGCGGCCACCAAGATCATTCACGACAACCTTTGCGCCGCGCCGGGCCAAATCCAACGCATGCGCGCGGCCCAATCCCCCACCAGCACCGGTGACGATAGCGACTTTGCCGTCAAAGCGGATGGCGGACATGGGTTCTCCTTGATAAACGTTCCCTCGGGAAGTGCGGCTGAGATGTCGCGGTCTGCGCGGTTGGTCAAGCCCGCAATCAGGGGGAAGTGCGATGGCTGATGTCTTCATTTCCTACAAGAAGGAGGATGCAGGCCGCGTCGTCCGGATTGTGGAGGGCCTGCGCGCAGAGGGGTTTTCTGTCTGGTGGGACCACGGCATCGCCCCTGGCAGCCAATGGGATCAAACGATTCAACAGGAATTGGCCGCCGCCAAAGGGGTGATCGCCGTGTGGTCTGAAACCTCCGTGGCGGCCCCGTGGGTCAAAGAGGAAGCCGGCGTCGGCAAGAGCCGCGGCATTTTGCTCCCCATCCGGATTGACGATGTCGAGCCGCCATTGGGATTCGGCCTGATCCAGGCCGCAGACCTGCGCGGCTGGAACGGCGACCGCACCGATCAACGCTTCCTGCATGTTTTGGCAGCGGTAGGCTCTGTGCTGAAGGGCGAGCCGCCCAAAGGTCTTGAAGCCCCCGCC
>JBAXLX010000536.1:0-1712 GCA_037134595.1 Pseudomonadota bacterium | reverse complement strand
TCCGTAAGTTTGGCCCCCACGTAAACCCCGATGGCCGCAGCATGGGCTGTGCTTTCCTGCGCACCCTCCTGCAGCCGCGACCAATCATAGGCCAAGTAGACGCCCGCAAGTGCATCGCTGCCAATGTCGGTATCTGCGCCTAAGGTAACGCTGCCACCGTTGCCCTCGTCGGTTCCAAAGAGCCGAAGCGCAGAAGAGCTTGCCCAGACAGTCCAATCCTGCGCAGCGTCTGAATTGGAAACTGGTCCTGGGCCGACAGAAGGTGTTGCGCCAAGCTGCGACCGAACCCTCGCTCCGACAAGGTCTGTAACGGACAAGAGCTGTGTCGCGGCATTGGTGTCAGTTATGCGGCTGGCGCTTGCTGCCGTCCTGAGGACCAAGTGCAGAGTGCTTTCCTTTTGAATATTGTAGTCTGACAGCGTCCGGCCATCTTCCAGTTGCTGACCGGCAAAGATGAGGTGTTGTTGATCCGGTGGGATGCCTTCCTTGTCCTGAATTTTGGCTTTCACATTCTCGATGGTGTCTGACGGCTCTACATCCAAGGTGATTGTCTTGCCGATCAGCGTTTCGACGAAGATCTGCATGGCGCATGCCGGAGCGACCGATGCAATGGCTATAAGCGCGCTGGCACCGATTGTGCGAAACATCAAGGATCGTCCCATGACTGCGGTTGCAAGAGTTTTGTCTCTGCAGCGTTGATTTGCAAAATATCTAAAGATTGCGTTTGGGTCGCGATGGGCGGCGCGATAGGTGCCTATCGGCAGGATGCCGTTACAGTCCGGAAAACAGGGGCAATGGCGGCACGAAGCCTAGGTC
Source organism: Pseudomonadota bacterium (assembly GCA_037134595.1). Classification (GTDB taxonomy): domain Bacteria; phylum Pseudomonadota; class Alphaproteobacteria; order Rhodobacterales; family Rhodobacteraceae; genus Stagnihabitans. The sequence continues at coordinate 896 of JBAXLX010000536.1, read as the reverse complement.
TCATCTGTGGGCATTGTGCAGACCCTGCGGGCCGCGGCAGACGCGTCGTGCCACAGCATCTGGGCAAGAAAGCGTTCAAACCCGTGCCACGGCTGTGCGACGCACGGAGGATGTTCAAGCGAAGTGATCTGGCGGCGCGGGCCCAAGGGCCCGCACGGTTGGTGACCCGGCTCAGCGCGGGGCGCGCTGAGCCGGGCCGCAGGGGGCTTGTGCAGCCCCCGTCGCCCGGCAAGGCCGTGCGACTCCCCCTGCAGGATATTTGGACAACGGGGAAGCGGTAGGGAAAAATAAAAGGGCGGCAGGATGTCCTGCCGCCCTTTCTCATTTGGATTGGGTTAGCGACCGAGTGACCACCAGCCTTTTTTGCGCGGCTTGGCAGGGCCATCATCCGTGCCCGTGTCTTGAGGATCGGGGCGCAGGGTTTCGGCAACCGGGGCCTCGCCGGGATCGGCGGGGAAGGTTGGTGCGGATGCGGGCTCCGTTGTGGATGCCGGTTCCGGCTGCGGGATCGGGTCTTGTGTGTCCGGTTGCAGAGCGGCGCTGCTGTTCACAGCATCCTCGGCGGAGACGGGGATGGATTCCGTTGCGGACCCGGATTTGGCTTTGGCAGGGGTCGATTTCGCGCGGCTCGTGTTGGTGCGGGTGGTCGGCTTTTTCTTTGGCTTTTCAGCTTCAACCGCGCCTTCCGCCGACGGTTCTGATGGCGGTTCGGTCACCGCCGCTGGCTCTGCGGCCTCGGCTTTGGTGGTTCTTGGGCTGCGCAAGGACGAGCTGCGGCTGCGGCTTGTCGGCTTTTTCGCCGGGGCAGGATCGACCACGGTTGCGGGTTCGGTCTCGGCCACTGCGGCTTCGGTGACTGCATCGACGGCGACCACGGCGGCTGTCGGTTCGACCAC
>JBAXLX010000535.1:0-1719 GCA_037134595.1 Pseudomonadota bacterium | reverse complement strand
AGCATGCCTTTCGCCTTCCCAATGGTCTCCCATCAGTGGCAGTGAAAGGCCGCTACCGCTTACAGTCGCGGGGGCGGTTGAGGCATCGGATGCCCGTTCGGGTCCATCCTTCCTCATTCCCGTTTCAGTCCTGACGCTTTGCGCTTTGGACACCTTAGCCTGAGCATAAAGCCTTGAAGCGCCTTAAGGGTCAAGGGCCGAATGCGGCACGCTGGTGGCATCTGCGACATATTCCCCCGGAATGCGCGCGATGGCCTTGTGGCGCAGCGCGCCAAAAATCCGCGCATCAGGAAAGGTGCCGTTGGCCGAGGTTTGATAGGCTTTGGCAAAGGCGATCAGATCGGCCAAATCATCGGCTGTGATCTGGCCAAACAAATAGGCCGTCTTGCCCGCCGCGCGAAAGGCGATGGTCGAGGGTTTGGTACAGCCTGACATACACTCGGTCCGCCGCACGTCATACCCCGGCAGGGCCAATTGGGCGGCAAAGTCGCCCTGCCCCAGCGGACATGTGGCGCACAGCGTGATGGTGTGGGTCATATCCCCTCCATCAAGGGGCCGATCAGGATCAGCGCGGGGCCGTCATGGGCATCGGCCAAGGCCGCACCCAAAGTGGCCACGGTGGCACGGGTCAGCCGTTGGTCGGGGGTGGATACGCTTTCTGCCAGCAGCGCGGGTGTATCGGGCGGCAATCCGGCGGCGATCAGCTTTAACGACAGGGCGGCAAAGGTGCGTTTTCCCATGAAAATCACCGTGGTCGCCATAGGGTCGGCAAGGGCTGCAATGTTCAAATCCTCCGGCAAGCCGCCCGCCACATCATGGCCCGTCACAAACTGCACCCGCCGCGCGGTCAGCCGCCGCGTCAGCGGTATGCCCGCCGCCGCCGCCGCCGCCGAGGCCGAGGTGACGCCCGGCACAATTTCAAACCCGATCCCCGCCGCGCGGCAGGCGTCAATCTCTTCCTCCAGCCGGCCAAACAGCCCGCTGTCGCCCGATTTCAGCCGCACCACCTTGGCCCCGCTCAGCGCATAATCCACCAGCAAGCGGCTGACCTGATCCTGCTTGGGTGACACGCGCCCTGCCCTTTTGCCCACGCCCACCATATCGGCCCCGGCCCGCGCATGGGCCAGGATCGGCCCCGCCGACAGATCGTCAAACAACACCGCATCGGCAGCCTCGATCCGCCTAAGCGCGCGCAGCGTGAGCAATTCCGGGTCTCCGGGACCAGAGGAGACGAAAGACACAAACCCGCTCATGATGCCTCGGCGATCAGGTGGAAATACGATCCTGTCACGCGGCCACGGTGGCTGCCGGTTTCGGCCACAGGCGCGCCTTCGGCGTCTTGCACATCGGCCAAGGGCGCGTCGGGTTGGTCTAGGATCGTGGAATAATGAAACTCATGCCCGCGCAGGCGCGCACCCACCCCCTGCCCCGGCATCGGCGCAAGCAGGTGGGCGAGGCGGTAGCCCAGATGCATCTTGCGCCGCTCGAAACTGGTGACCAAGCCCAAAAGCCCCAGCATCTGATGGCGCTGGCCTGTCTTATCGACCAAGCCTTCGCCCAGAACCATATCCCCGCCGCATTCGCCGTGAACTGTCCCGTCAAAAAGCCGCATCCCCGTGCGAAACACAGCCGCCGAAGCCAAAACACCCGCGTGCAGTTCAGGATAGCCCCCCGGCAGCCAGACCACATCGGCCTTCGGCGGGGCCTCGTTGGTCAAGG
>JBAXLX010000534.1:0-1723 GCA_037134595.1 Pseudomonadota bacterium | reverse complement strand
CGAGCCCCGGCTTTTACCACAGCGGCACGCATAGAGTGTGTGATCAATCAAGCTTTCGGCACGCAAGTGGCGATCATGCAAGACGCAGGGACCGTCGCGTTGAATATTGATGCGACCAAGCTTGGGTCTCCGGCCCGCGCCATCGCCGCCTTGGAAAACCTTTTGGTAGAGCCTGAGGCGCGAGCCCGCGTGGTGGTCGACCAGCGAAGCGGCACGATTGTAATGGACGACGATGTGCGGATCAGCCACGTGGCCATAGCCCAAGGCAACCTGACACTGCGGGTGGACGAGATGCCGCAAGTCTCGCAGCCCAATCCCTTCGCGCAGGGCGAAACCATCGTTGTTCCAAATACGCAAGCCTCGATCCAAAACGCCCCGGGAACGGGCTTGGCGGAGGTGCACGGCGGTGCCAGCCTCTCCGAAGTTGTCGCGGGTCTAAACGCTCTAGGGGTCGCACCCCACGATATGATCGACATTTTGAAAAGCATCAACGCCGCCGGCGCTTTGCATGCCGAGTTTTTGGTCAACTAGCGTGACCTTTGCCGCAAGGCCCGGTCAGCCCAGATTATAACTGCGCACCAGCGCGCTCGACACCAAAGTCCATCCATCAGCGACCACGAAAAAGGCCAGTTTGAATGGCAACGAGACGACCGCCGGCGGAACCATCATCATGCCCATCGACATCAAGATCGCCGCTGTGACCAGGTCGATGATGAGGAACGGCAAGTAGATCAGAAAGCCGATCTGAAAAGCCCGACTGATTTCGGACAACATGAAAGACGGCACCAAGAGCGAAAGCGGCGCATCGGCCAAAGACGCCGTTGTGTCCGGGCGTAAGTCTTTGAGCATGGCGAAGGTTTCTGGATTGGTCCGCGCCGCCATAAAGCCGCGGAATGGTTCGGAGATCAATGGTATTGCGTCTTGCACATCGATCTTTCCATTGGTGAGCGGGACCACGCCTTTTATCCAAGCCTCGGTGAAAACCGGGTCCATCACGAACCAAGTGAGAAACAATGCCAAGCTCACAATCACCATATTTGGCGGCGATTGCTGAAGGCCCAGACCCTGCCGCAGCAGAGAAAGGACAGTAACGATGAAGGGAAAACACGTCACCATCACAGCCAAGCCGGGCACAAGGCTGAGCAATGTTACGAGAATGATCAGCTCGACTGACCGCGTGGCCAAAGAACCTGTGTCGCCGAAATCCAGCGAAATGGTTTGTGCCAAGGCCGGGCTTGTCGCCAGAGCAAAGACCGCTGCAAGCCGAAGCGTTTTTTTCACAATCCTCCCCGCAGATTGGTCACTTCTTTCAAGCGAACGGCCAGTTGGCCGGCTTGTTCCCCCTCGAGCTCTTGCAACTCCCCCCGGGCAATCAGACGCTCGCCGACATAGAGCTCGACCATGTCATCAACCCGGCGATCCAAGGGCAGCACAGAATCGCGGCTTAGGCGCAGCAGGTCTTTGACCAAAGGCCGCGCTTTGCCGACAGATATCGTGACCTCGATCGGCACTTGGGCGAAGGGGTTGGTTTCGGCAGCATCATCCATAAAGAACATCCTTTCCAAAAAGATCAAAAAAGCCGCGCACGGCGGCGGCGATATCTGCGGTTGCCTGATCAAGGTTGACCTCAGCCTCGGTCAGGCCAAGCTGCAAGCGAACCTGACCTTCGCCTAGCGTGGGATCAGCAATCAGCTTTAAAGGCAGGCTTGTGTTCACGTCGATC
>JBAXLX010000533.1:0-1740 GCA_037134595.1 Pseudomonadota bacterium | reverse complement strand
CGCCGCCTTGCCCCCCAAAGGGCGGCTGATCGTGTCAGAGCCTATGTCCGGCGGCGCTGATCCTGATCGCACAACGGATGTGTATTTCGCAGTTTACACCCTTGCCATGCAGACCGGGCGCACCCGTTCGGGGGCGGAAATCGCAGGGCTTATGGCGACGGCTGGCTTTGTAAACATCAGGATTCAAAAGGGTTTTCGTCCCTTTGTCACCTCGGTTGTCACGGGCGAACGCGGCGGCACCTAAAAGAGTTCAAAGCAAGTATGTCTATTTTGTTTGACAGTTTGATCTGTAAGTTTAAAGTGACACAAGAAGACCAAGGACCGCAAGATTCAAACCGGATTTTGCGCTAGATCAAGGAAGCGACCGTGAAAACCACTGCAGTCATCTTGTCGGGCCCGAAGGACTTGGCGTTAGCCCAAGTCGTTCTGACCGCGCCGGGGCCTGCGGATGTGGTGGTGCAGATCAAGCACAGCGGCATTTCCACCGGCACCGAAAAGCTGTTCTGGTCCGGCACGATGCCGCCCTTCCCCGGCATGGGCTATCCGCTGGTTCCGGGCTATGAGGCCGCAGGCGAGGTGATCGAAGCGGGGGCTGACAGCGGCTTTCACGTCGGAGATTACGTCTTTGTCCCCGGCGCAAATTGCTTTGAGAACAACGACCAAGGCCCGATCCGCGGGCTTTTCGGCGCGGCCTCGCGGGTGCTGGTGTCGCACGCCAGCCGCGTGAGCAAGATTGATCGCGGCTTTGGGGCGATGGGGGCCTTGCTGGCTTTGGCCGCCACAGCGCGCCACGCCCTCGCCCCGCCCCATGCCTTGCCCGATCTGATCGTGGGCCACGGCGTTCTGGGCCGTCTTTTGGCACGGTTGACGCTGGCCGCCGGTGGGCCTGCGCCCACGGTGTGGGAAACCAATCCCGCACGGCACGCGGGCGCTGTGGGCCATGAGGTGATTCAGCCCGACACCGACTCACGCCGGAATTACCGCGCGATCTATGATGCCTCTGGCGCGCCAGATCTGCTGAACACGCTGATCGGCCGCATCGCCAAGGGCGGCGAGGTGGTCTTGGCGGGCTTTTACACAGCCCCCCTGTCTTTCGCCTTCCCGCCCGCCTTTATGAAAGAAGCCCGCCTGCGCATCGCCGCAGAATGGGCGGCAGATGACCTGACCGTCACCCGCCAGCTTGTCGAAAGCGGGGCGCTGTCGCTGGAGGGTTTGGTGACCCACACCAGCCCCGCAGCCAAGGCACCTTTGGCCTACGAGACGGCCTTCACCAACCCCGACTGCCTGAAAATGATCCTAGATTGGAGCGGCCAAGCATGACGATGGATATCCCGAATCTGAAGGATTTCGACACACGCCTGCGTCAAGAGGCTGCTGAAGAACCCACGCTGGAAATCCCGCAGGGCGAACCCACCAAGAAAACCCAGATCATCGCGATCTATGGCAAGGGCGGCATTGGCAAAAGCTTCACCCTCGCCAACCTGTCGCATATGATGGCCGAAATGGGCAAACGCGTGCTGCTGATCGGCTGCGACCCCAAGTCTGATACCACCAGCCTGCTGTTTGGCGGTAAAGCGTGCCCGACGATCATCGAAACCTCGTCCAAGAAGAAGCTGGCCGGGGAAGAGGTGAAGATCGGCGATGTCTGCTTTAAACGCGGCGGCGTCTTTGCGATGGAACTGGGCGGGCCAGAGGTCGGTCGCGGCTGCGGCGGTCGCGGCATCATCCACGGCTTCGAAC
>JBAXLX010000532.1:0-1745 GCA_037134595.1 Pseudomonadota bacterium | reverse complement strand
TGTAATAACATTTCCACCAGTAATATTACCACTTACGCTTAACACACCTGTTACATACTCGCCTGTTGTGGCAAACACAGCAACATTTGATGTGCCGCCCACTCCAACTGAGACATTGCCGCCTGAGCTCACAACAGTGACGTTTGAGTTTCCACTATTGATATTGGCCACACTTGTGATCACACCGGTCAACAATGCACCATTGCCCAAGATATAATTGCCAGACACATTGCCGGTTGATGATACTAGGCCAGCAGTTAGGATATTGCCACCGGTGATGTTAGCACTCGCACTCACGGTGTTGGCAGTTATTACATTAAGCCCTGATATATTGCCGCCTGATCCACTACCCACCACAAGGTTACCAGCAGATACGTTACCAGTTGCTGAAATTACCCCACCAGTTAGGATGTTGCCACCAGTGATGTTGGCAGTGGTAATAACTGGGCCAGTTAGCGATACCAAATTGCCAGTATACGTGGGCAAGTAGGCCGCTACATTGGCGTTTGAATATGTGCCTGCAATGCCAGTTAGCTGTGAACCGTTACCAACAAAATAACCAGCAGTTATATTGCCTGTGGTTGATACTGGATTACTTCCTAATGCAGCCAAGTTGGCCACAACATTGGCATTGCCGTATGTTGACACAATACCAGTTAACTGCGATCCATTACCAATGAAATAGTTTCCAGTGACATTGCCAGTTGCAGAAATCAATCCACCAGTTAGGATATTGCCACCGGTGACATTGCCTGCAATGGTTGATGTAGTGGCAATGTTCATGGTATTGACATACGCCGAACCCCAATAGTTACTCACATCACCTAACGCTAGAATAGCATTGGCAGCCGGCGTTAATCCAATATTGCTTTGCCAACTGGTGGTAGCATTATTGAATCTCCAGTAGGCAATGGTTGTACCACCAATATCAATGCCAGCGCCGTCCACGTTGGCCGCTGTGGATTGATTGTTGGCCAGTGTTATTGATTTATCGTTGGTCGTTACTGCATTAGAGTTGATAAATGTAGTATTGCCGTTTACAACCAAGTTGCCTGTAATTGTGGCATCATTGTTGATTAATAAATTGGCGCCAGTAATGTTACCGGTTGAAGAGATCAATCCAGCAGTTAACAAGTTGCCACCAGTGGTATTGCCAGTGACTGACAATGAAGTCAGTATGCCAACGCTTGTAATGTTAGCTTGTGCATTGGCTGTGACATATTGGGCGGTACCTGCACTACCTGCTGATGTGGCATAGGTAGCATTGGCTACCGTACCTGTGACGTTAGAGCCAGTTAAATTAGTTAATGCAGAGCCATTACCAATGATATAATTGCCAGTTATATTGGCTGTTGTAGTCACAGGACCAGTCAATGATACCAAGTTACCTGTGTATGTTGGCAAGTAATTGGCCACAACTGCATTTGAGTATGTGCCCGATATGCCAGTTAGTTGGCTACCATTACCTATAAAATAATTGCCAGAAATATTGCCAGTGCTGCTCAATGATGTTAGTACGCCAACTGATGTGATATTGGCTTGTGTGTTAGCTGTGACATATTGGGCAGTACCTGCTGATGTGGCATAGGTAGCATTGGCCACGGTACCTGTTACATTGGCACCGGTAATGTTGCTTAACAAACTGCCATCACCAATGATATAGCTACCAGAAATATTGCCAGTGCTACTAAGTGAAGTCAATATACCAACCGAAGTGATATTGGCCTGTGCATTAGCAGTAACAT
>JBAXLX010000531.1:0-1748 GCA_037134595.1 Pseudomonadota bacterium | reverse complement strand
CGCCCTGCGCGAGTCCCTCGTGGATGTGCTGGCCGCCGAGGATCACCACGTCGCAGCCTTTGAAAGCGCCGAGGGGTTTTTGGCCAATTGCAGCATCGCGACGGTCGATATTTTGCTGCTCGACCTGAACCTGCCGGGAGAGGACGGCATGTCGCTGGCGCGACGGGTACGGGCGGATTGGCCCGATTTGGGCATCATCATGCTGACGTCGCGGGGTGCGCCGACAGACCGCAGCGACGGTTATGAAAGCGGGGCAGACATTTACCTGACCAAGCCCAGTTCTGCGCCGGAACTGACGGCATCGATCCGCGCCTTAGCGCGCCGCTTGAACACCGAGGCGCGGATGGCCGTGACCCCGGTCTTAGAGTCGGCGGTTTCCTTGGTTTTGAACCGCAAAACGATGACCTTGACTGGTCCTGACGGCGTGCAAGCGCTGACCTCAAGCGAGACCGATTTGCTGGAAGCCTTTGCCGCTGCGCCTGATAACCGCTTGGACTTGGACAGCATCTTGCGGCTTGGCCCTGCGACCACCCCTGTCAGCAAGGCCGCGTTGGGGGTCAAGATCGTGCGCCTTCGCAAGAAACTGACGGCCGCCGGGGCTGCGGGGCAGCCGCTGAACGTGGTGCGGAACTGGGGATACCAATTGTCGGTGCCGATTTCGCTGATTTGACGGGGTGGAGGTCAAGGATACGCTCGTGAAGCATTTCGGCACCACCGCCTTGACCCGCCCGGCGTCTGGGTTTCGCGGCATTGATCTGTCGGCATAGGGCATCACGGTGCCTGATTGGCTTGGGTGTCACAGCGCGACAACGGCCACGTCCTGAAATCACCCTGCCCTCCGCCTATAGGCAGGGGGCATGGGTTTCGCCGGAGCTTTGTTATCGCTTAGACCGTCAGGCTTAGCCCGCGTTGGGCGGCGGATTGTTCGGCGCGGTCCAGCATCTTTTGCAATTCTGCGCCCCGCGCAAAGGTGGGGTCGGCCGCGCTTTCCCGCCGGATCGCCGCGATGAAGCGCTGGTAGATGGTGGGAACGGAAGGGCAGTCCACCTCGTGCCACGTCGCAGTTTTCATGTCGGGTTCAAGACAGGCAAACAGACGGCTGACCGCCTTTTCAAATTGCACCTCAAGCCCGCCCTTATCGCCATAAAGCCGCAAGCGCAGATCGTTCAGATGGCCCGTGGCAAAGCGTGTGGCCGCCACCGTGCCAAGCGCACCGTTGTTCAGCACGACTTGCAGGGTGGCAGAGTCATTGGCGTCTAGCACATATTCGCCGATCTTGCCGCCGGGGGCTTTGTCAAAGGTCGCCAGACGGCAGGAAATCTCTGTCACCGACTGCCCGGCGATAAAAGTCGCGAAATCAAGGATATGGATGCCCACATCGCCCAAAACGCCCTTTGACCCATGCGCCATGGACAGACGCCACAGCCATTGGCTTTCTTTATCCCACGCGCCCCAAGCATCCTGCGTCAGCCAGCTTTGCAAGTAGGACGCCTCAAAATGCCGGATGGTGCCGATGGCCCCATCGCGCACCATCTGGGCGGCGTGCTGCAGCGCAGGGACATTGCGATAGGACAGGTTGACCATATTCACCACGCCTGCCTTTTCCGCCGCCGCCGCCATCTCAGCTGCCGCAGCCTCATTGGTGGCGAGGGGTTTTTCGCACAGCACATGCTTGCCCGCCGCAAGGAAGGGCAGGGTGGTCGCATAATGCGCGGCATCCGGGGTGACGTTGGTCACGGCGTCAAACG
>JBAXLX010000530.1:0-1750 GCA_037134595.1 Pseudomonadota bacterium | reverse complement strand
CCCAGTACCTCATCAAAGGTCAAGCCGTTACCGTATCAGGCACCGTGTCAGAGCGCGAATGGACCGACAAAGAAGGCAGCAAGCGCAAGTCAATGGATGTTCGTGTGGGTGATGTAGCCCTGCAAGGCGGCCGCCGCGATGCAGAGCCGCAGCAAGAGCGACGCGCAGCACCCAAGGCTGAAGCGTATGACGACGGTAACGACGTGCCCTTTTGATCATGAAGACTCACAACTTTGAAGCCGTCAAGATTGCGATGAATCAAAATCGTACCGGCTACGTGTTGACCTTGTCCGTTCACCCCGATGAAGTGCCCGAAGACATCCTTCGTGACTTTGTTGGGGCACGGTACCAGGTGGTCATGGTTAGGCTAAACGGCCAGGACGAACCAATGAACCGTGAACATGAGTACTCACGCGATTTGGTCCGTAGCGCCGGCATGCTGTGCCGTGACCCACTCTTTCAAAAGTTTCTGTGCCAAGCGGGCCAGACCTTTGGCGAAAGCGAAGAAGAAGCCCGGCAGTGGATGCTGGATGAATTTCAAATCAGCTCGCGCGCAGAACTTAAAAATAACCCAGAAGCGGCCAGACAATACATGGCCGTGCAACAGGAATACCTAGCATGGAAACAAAGCGTCTAATCCCTTATTCAGTCCACCTGCGGGAGGACATCTACCATCAGCTAAAAGACGCTGCAAAGGGCCGTAAAGCCAGCGGAATCGTGCGTGATGCCATCACCATGATCATCGAGGGCGATGACGCCTTTAACGCCGGGTTTAACAAAGGTCTACGCGAAGCCATGAAGGTGGTGCGCGACGACGTTTGGGCCAAGAGCTTGTCGGTTCACGGCGAATTGATGTCAGAAGTATTAGCTGACCAGATCGCAGAAAAGATTGGGGGCGAAAATGGCAACAAGAAAAAAGGCTGAAGGCATAGCAGCCCTGGCGCCCAAGCCGCACAACCCATCTATCCAGGAAATTACGATGCTGGACTGGTACGCAATGGCGCTTACGATTGCCTGGATCTGCACCGACGAGGACCACGGGGCTGAGGCAGAAAAGATCTTTGACATGGCCGAAGCGCTGCTGGCCGAACGGGAGAAGCGGCTATGACCGAATATCAAATGGAACTATTACGCCGCGTGTTTGCTATGAACGAGCATATCGTTAAGCAGAACTACCAAATTACGATGGTTCTGACACAGCCAACGATTAGCAAATCAAAAGAATGGAAAGAGATTACCCAAGAAGAAGTTGAAATCGGCCTTTTGGCAAGCGACTACTCATTTGTAAGTGCAGGTGCATGGCGTGATGGTGTTAAATGGGCTGAGGTGCGAATTAAGGAAAACAACTCATGAGACTGTCTACCACCAACAAGTACGAGCTTGTATTGCATGACGTTCCAATGTGTGCGGTCTGCAACAAGCCTGTTGAGAGAGTTGAATCTATGTACGACATTGCATACGGAGGCAAGCGGTTTCGTGTGTACTGCCACGGTGACATGGAAGAGGCCATGCTTGACGATGTTCTGATTGAAGACTGCGCTAGTGTGCAGTTTGGTCAGGCATTCATTGACAAGCTGCCGCAACCACAATTGGAGCGCAACTCTTGAACAACAAACTAACCGCCAAGCAAAGGCGCCACCTGGCCCTGGTTAAAGCGTTACCATGTAGTGTATGTGATGCACCAGGCCCCAGCGCCGCGCATCATGTAAAGCAGAACCAGCAGTACACCGCTGTCGCCCTATGCACCGAC
>JBAXLX010000529.1:0-1765 GCA_037134595.1 Pseudomonadota bacterium | reverse complement strand
CACATTGCATTTTTAAGGATGGGACCTGATGACCTCCTTTTATCTATCAGAGGATAATCGTTTTTCCGTTTCGCTTGCGGTTGAGTCACTGGGCCTCCAGAGCGAGGTTTCGATGTCGGCGGACCTGTGCGACCGGATCTGTGGGAGCATTACGGCGTATCTTGCAGAAGTTGATGATCGCGCCGATGTTTCCGATTGGGAGGCCCGATTACGACCACTTGCGCAGCTTCTGTTATCCGATGCGCCCTCGATTGGGCTGATCCGGACACGTGTTGCGGGGCTACCGGCGCCCCTTATCCGCCAGATTGAGACTCGCGCGCTTCGTTTGGCAGACCAAGTTCCGGCCTGTGCCACTGTGGGTTCCGACCTTTTCGGCTGGGCTAAGGATGCTGCGCAGTCGGACCTCATCCCACTATTGCGTCTTTGTGTGGTCGAGGGCGGCGCTGTTCTAGATGGACGGAATCGCCCCAGCGGCCGCCCATCTGCGCGTCACTTTGAGCCTATTGTGTTCGGCCGCGGACGGGGCATGGGCTGGTTACCCAAGCTTGTAGGCGGCCGTCCCGCGGATGATGCAGAGATACGGTTGATAGTGCATTTGGCTGTGGATTGGCATTTGGCGACTGGGTTTGAACCTGAAGCGGGCCGCGATGGTCATTCAGCATTCAGTGGGTTGGTCCACGATGTGTTTGGCTGGATTGGCCGCTCAAAGAAGGCGAAGTTCAGCTTGCGGGCGTATTGGGCGATGGTGGCCGACAAGGCTGGAACTCATCCCGCAGCGGATCAAAACGCGGGTAACTAACCCTTTCTGACCCTGTCACGGGGTTTTCGCCAGCGTGGCTTTTGGGCGTTGCGTATCGTGATTCGCATGACCCAACACGCGCCCTCCTTTGCCGCAAAGGCCCAGCACCAACCTGCAGCTTCGGCTGAAGGGGCGGATGAGGTGCATGCGGCATTGGTAGCACTGGTGCGGGCTTTGGCGCGATCGGAAGCGCGGCGTTGGGTGGCGGAGCAATCAGCGGCGGGAGGGTCTGGCCATGACGAAAGCTAAACCGAGTGCCCCTACAACCGCACCCCGTATGGCGCCCCTACCCACGCTTCTGTCTGTCGAAGCCACGGCCCAGCAACTTTCGGTCTGCACCAAAACAATCCGCCGTTTGATCGAGCGTGGCGCACTTCCCTACTGCCGCGTTGACCGCTTGGTGCGCATCCGGGCGGTGGATTTGGCGGAGTTTGTGGCGTCTGGGGCTGGGTTTTGAGGGGGGCTTTTAGATGATATCGACGCCATTTTGGCATTGTTTCGGGGCTATTTTGGGCAGTTTTGGGTGCCTTGTAATACACTGTTTTTGTTATATTTGTGTAGTTTTTGCTTAAGTTCACTTGCAACTTTGTATCTAGATTTTCACGTTTATGCCTGCTATGTCCACGTCAATCACTAGGAGTCTACTCATGTCCACGAAGAACATCTCACTAGTTTCGCCCACCACCCTGCAAGGGGTGATCGATGCCCTTGGTTTGCGGAGCGATCTCACAGACCAGCGCCGGCAGGATTTGCGCTCGTCTCTGCGCACCTTCGCCAAGGTCATGGGCAAGGCGCCCGATCAGATCCCTGCGGACATCGGTGTGCTGAACAGCAACATTTCTGGGCTGACAGCGCAGATGGTGGGCCTTTCTGCGCCACGTTGGGCGAATGTGAAGTCTGGCATGACAACGGCGCTGTCCTTGACGGGCGCCAAGGTCATCGCGGGCAAACGGCGCGGGGCTTTGG
>JBAXLX010000528.1:0-1782 GCA_037134595.1 Pseudomonadota bacterium | reverse complement strand
CGCCGGGGGCTTTTATTCGACTCTGGATGAATCCGTGAGGGGCTGCCCATGTCCCTGGGAGCCGGCGTTGCTGACAAGCGCAGGCAGGATGCCCATAGCGAACGTCCGGCGACGGGGCATGGGCAGCCCCGAACCGTCGCCACGGTATGCCCGAGCCTGCTCTCCCACCTCCCCGCGTCCCCCCAACCCACGGCCCTCGGACGGCCGCCCCTTTCCCTGCCCCGTAAGATGGACCGGTTGGAGCGTTCATAGCGACTACACCCCCAAAATTCCGGCAAAAAACATGAATTTTTTCTCAACAAACTCCTTGAAGGCTGCGTACGAGGGATTAGTCTCGAAGCATCTTTTTCGAGGAGAGGAAACCCCCATGTCTCTGTTCCGTGCTCACTCGTCCCGGCGGATGCAGTCTGTCTTGTGTGCGGCGCTCGTGCTCGCACCGCAGTCGCCGTTCATGATGCCCATCGCCCACGGGCAGTGCTGTGGAGAGGCTGCGGCCCCCGCACCCGTGCCGACGCAAACCTACCGACTCGACTTCCAGACGGTCTATGACGAGCAGCAGATGACGGCGTATCGCGTCAGCTACGAGACCGTCTACGACACGCAAAACTACACGGTGCAGAAGCCCGTCTGGGAAACCCAGACGCAGGAGCGCCGCTACACGGTGCAACGGCCCGTGTGGGAAACGCAGAACCGCGAGGAGCGTTTCACTGTCATGAAGCCGGTCTATGAGACGCAGATCGTCGACCGCAGCTACGACGTCACCCGCGACATCGTCGAGACCGCCTCCCGCGAGGAACGGTTCACCGTCATGAAGCCGGTCTACGAGACCGCGATGCAGCAGCAGGTGAGCGTTGTGAAGCGTCCCGTCTACGAGACGAGCGAGCGCGAGGAGGCCTACACGGTGGCCGAACCCGTCACGCAGATGCGTACCACGTATTCTGTCGGCAGCCAGGCGATCGACACGGTCACGCCCGTCGTCACTCCGGGCGCGACGGCCCTGGGCTATGTGCCGGGCGGCTACACGGTCAATCCCTACAACGGGCTGATGTACTGGCAGCGGGGCGGCTACACCTGGATGCAGTCCCCCAGCATGGTCACCAACCAGGTCAACCGCGTCTATCAGCCGACCGTCACGCCGATGCAGGTGCCGGAGACGACGATGGTCAACCGCGTCGTCACCCGCAAGGTGCCGGTGCAGACGGTGCGGTATGTCGACGAGCAGGTCGTGCAGCAGGTGCCGGTGCAGACCGTCCGGATGATCCCGGAGGAGCAGGTCCGTCAGGTGCCTGTTCAGACGGTCCGCAAGGTCGTCGAACGGATCGAGAACAAGGTGCCCGTGCAGACGATGCGGATTGTGCCCGAAGAACAGGTCCGCCAGGTGCCCGTGCAGGTCTGCAAGTTCGTCACCGAAGAACGCGTGGAGCCGGTGAGCATTCAGGTCATGAAGTACGTGACCGAACAGCGAACCGCCCAGGTGCCGCGGGTCGTCGAGAAGAAGGTGCCCTACACCTACACGGTGCGTTCGCCGAGGACGGTCGTGATGCGGGTGCCGCTCGATGCCTGCGGCAATCCGATCCCGGCCGCCGTCCAGCCGACGGCCGCAGTAGGCGCCGCCCCCGCCGCTGCCGCCCGCCCCGCCGCGGCGCCCACGCCGGTGACCCCGCCTACGCTCGTGCCAGCTGAGCCGGCGCCGACGAAGACCTTCAGCGACAAGCCGACCGGCGCCGCCACGAAGGCCGTCGAGGGCTGGACAGGCTCCAATCTTGAGCATCTCGATCCGAA
>JBAXLX010000527.1:0-1787 GCA_037134595.1 Pseudomonadota bacterium | reverse complement strand
GGTTTGGCCCGCAAAGCGCAGCGCGATCCCCACCAACCGTTGAGCGTGCTGTATCTGGGCCGGCTGGATGCGCAAAAAGGCTTGCACCGCTTAAGCGAGGTCATGCAAGCGAGCGCCAAGGACACTCTTGACTGGCGCATCATTGGCAAGGCTGTGGTCGGCAAAGGGGCGCAGACCATCTCGCCCGATCTTCTGCGCGTGCTGGAACCGGCCCTGACCCGCGACGAAGACCTGATCGCGGCCTTTGACTGGGCCGATGTTCTGGTTTTGCTGTCAGACTTCGAGGGGCTGCCCCTGACGATTCTGGAAGCGATGCGACAGGGTGTCGTCCCGATTGCAACGGATGTGGGTGCTGTCGGCGAGGTGGTCAAAAACGCGCACAACGGCATCCTTTTGCCCCTGTCGCAGGCCACGCAAGCCTGTCTGACGTCTTTGCGCGCTTTGGCGTCAAACCCTGACCTGCTGGCCCGCCTGTCCACCGCCGCAGCCCGCGACATGGTTGGCAGAGACTGGCC
Organism: Pseudomonadota bacterium; assembly: GCA_037134595.1. Taxonomy (GTDB): domain Bacteria; phylum Pseudomonadota; class Alphaproteobacteria; order Rhodobacterales; family Rhodobacteraceae; genus Stagnihabitans. Next base: position 1,272 of record JBAXLX010000527.1, on the reverse strand, counting down.
ACAGGCCACCAAGGCTTTCCTTGACGTGCTGCTGCCTTGCCGCCCTTTGGGACAATTGCCCCCAGCCGACCTGACTGCGATCCCGCCTGACCCGGTCGCTCAGGACCCCACCAGCCCTGACACCAAGGGTCGCCCCCCACAGCGACTGGCGGTGTCGCGGCCCTGATCCTCGCCCAAGTCCCCATGACGCGCAGAGATTGCGGCGGATCGTGTCGTCGAGCGCGCTAAATGGTCGCTCGTAAGTAGATCTGTGCGATGCCACCACAGGCTTTGGTTGCAAGACCCAGCGTGAATCGGAAAGATAACCCATGAATGGCGACAGGATCACTGGTGACGCCAAACGCCATCGGTTAAGAAGTCCTGCCAGCGGCGATGGTTTGCCTGTCAACACCGGCTGGTGCAAAGCCCGCAAGGCGAAGTCGGGAACGGGCGCAAAGCGCGCAAGCGGAGGTGATGGGGTGGGCGTCGATTATTTCAACGAGATCATCGCTCCGGTGATCGGCGGCCTTGGGATATTTCTGCTTGGGCTTGAGTTCATGGCCAGCGGGATACAGGCGCTTTCGGTCAACAAAATGCGCCAGTGGCTGGCCAAGATGGCTGGCACGCCGCTGAAGGGCCTCTTGGCCGGAGCCTTGATCACCGGCGTCATTCAGTCGTCGACCGCGATGAGTGTGATGACCGTGGGGCTGGTCAATGCCGAGGTGCTTGGGCTGCGCTCGGCGATTTCGGTGATCATGGGGGCCAATGTCGGCACAACGCTGGGCAACGGGCTGATCGCGCTGCCGCTTGGGCCGCTTGGGCTGCTGTTTGGCGGCATCTTCGCCACGGTCTACTGCTTTGCCAAGTCCGACAGGCTGCGCAACATTTCGCTCGCCTCGATGGGGTTTGCGCTGATTTTCTTTGGGCTTAATCTGATGACCGGCGGGCTTAAGCCGCTGCGCAAGATGCCTGAGGTGGTGGATGTTATCCAGTCGCTCGACGCCAGCACCTTTGGCGGCGTCATTGCCTGTGTTTTGCTGGCGGCCCTGATCACGGCGCTGATCCATTCGTCCTCTGCCACCATCGGGATCGTGATGGGGCTGGGGGCCAGCGGGATTTTAAGCTGGGAAACCGCCGTAGCCTTCGCCCTTGGCGCGGATTTTGGCACCACGGTCACCTCGTGGCTGGCGTCGCTGAACCTGTCCAAGAATGCCAAGCGTGCGGCCTATGCGCATATCGGCTTTAACTTTATCGGTGTTTCGGTCGTCCTTTTGCTGTTTTTCCCCTCGATCT
>JBAXLX010000526.1:0-1799 GCA_037134595.1 Pseudomonadota bacterium | reverse complement strand
AAAGAGCCTGAGAAGGTTGGTAAGAAGGTTTCTGTAAAACGTAAAACAAAGGCTTAATAATCAAGCTTGAACGATTGTAGAGCGCATATCTTCTTTAATATCTTCAGCTTCGGATAGCATTTTTAGGATGCTATCTTCGAAGCTTTTTTTGTATTCGGCTGTTAAAACTATTTTACCTTCTTCGTTTGGTGTAACTTGAACAAGACGAAGATTGTCATAAATGCTTGTACCTGTTAGCATTGCCATTTGTACTAATTTGCCAATTTGTGCAATAAATTCATCGCTTAGATTGAAGCGGGATGGATCATTCATTTGTTTGTTCCTTTCTGTTGTATAGATTGGCAAGTTGCTCAATGATTGTTTTATATTCATCAGTTATATTTTCTGGGATTTCAATAAAAGGTGATAAAAACAAATCTCCTCGTTCTGTTGAATTTGGACCAAAATATAAACCTTTGCCTTTAATTTTTATTAATTGATCATTTTTTGACAATTGTGGAAATTTAACATTAACAGTTCCACCTTCTATTGTTTCTACTTGATGAATTCCACCAAGAATAGCAATATGATAAGGAATAGGAATTTGCATAATCAATCTACCATTAGCACCTAACTTAATGTTTTGTGGATAATCAACTGTTATGTTGACAAGTAAACCACCATATGATGTATTAACATTTAGCTGTGTATTTGAAAACAACCCTTTAGGAATGGTAATTTTTACTTCTTTAGGTTCTGTAAAAAATCCTGCACCTTTACATAAGTCGCATGGTGTATAGCAAACTCCTAATCCACCACAAACATTACAACCACTTCCTTTACAAGTATTACAACGTTCATGTTTACCAACAGCCGTTCCAAGACATTTGCTGCATTTGCTTTTCAATGTTATGACAACTGTTTTTTCTTGTTGCTGAAGAGTTTCAGTTAATGTAAGATTGATGTTTGTTTGGTGTCTGGGAATATTCGCATGTCTTATTGTTGTAAAGTTTCCAAACAAACTTGCGAACATTTCATCAGAACTTGGAAATGGAAAACCTTGTGGAAAAGGTTCATGTGAACGACTTTGTTGTCGATCATATTTCAATCTTTTTTGTGGATTTCCTAATACTTCATAAGCTGCATTTACTTGCTTAAACTTTTCTTCTGATTCTTTGTTATTTGGATTACGATCTGGATGATGTTCCATTGCTTTTTTTCTAAAAGCTGCTTTAATTTCTTCTTGTGTAGCATTTTGTTTTAAATCCAATATCTCGTAAAAGTTCATGCCAACATTCCATTGTGTGCTGAGTTGATATATATATGAATAGAATATTAGCCTGCTAGCACTTAAAAGACCAAAGAAATCTCGATATGGCATATGATTTTAGAGCTTCCCAAATACGCACAAACAAGATCATTGCTTCTGGTTCCACAGGTACCAGTGCATCCATATTGGTCTATGGACATGAGAATGATGGTGAGCCGCCGTTAGTTGGCAATATCGCATCAACATTTGATACAGGAAGCATTGGTGCAGATACCTTTTTTTATATATCTGGTTCAGAAAACAAAAGATCTGTTATCGGTGGTGGCTTAACATTATCTGGAACAGTTGTTGCCTTACAAGGTTTACCTCTTGGACAGAATCTTCCAGATTTGTCTTATCAAGAAGGGTTGTTTGAAACATGGACAGCAACCACAACAATTGGTCATGCGATCAAGGAAATAAACAATCTTTTAAAAGCTCTTGCTCCATCTAGACCTCCTTATCTATCTTCCCTTTCTTCTAACAATTCAGGGAATACAGGAAGGTTGAT
>JBAXLX010000525.1:0-1801 GCA_037134595.1 Pseudomonadota bacterium | reverse complement strand
ATATAGGACATCGCGCCCTTCGCCGCCGAAAATCTGGTCTTGGCCCGCCCCACCGATGAGTTTGTCATCGCCCGCGCCGCCGAAGATGGTGTCCCTGCCGTCGCCGCCGTCATAGGTGTCATTGCCGCTGCCCGCGCCGAAGCCGCCGGTCGAGTCGTCGGACAGGACGTCATCACCGATACCGCCCGCGCCGAAGTCATCACCGGCAAAACCTTCGATCAGATCGTTGCCTTGTTCGCCAAGGAGCGAGTCCCTGCCCGCGTCGCCCGACAGGTAATCATTGCCCAGCCCGCCAAAGACCGTGTCATCGCCGCCGCCGCCGCGTAGGTTGTCGATGCCGCCATTGCCGAAGACAAGGTCATTGCCCTCACCCGCTGCGGCGAAGTCATTGCCTTCGCCGGTTGCGAGCGTGTCATTGCCGCCATCGCCGCGCAGGTCGTCATCGCCAAAGCCGCCAATGAGGGTGTCCTGCCCGTCGCCGCCTGAGATGAAATCATTGCCGCTGCCACCGGTGAGGCTGTTGTTGCCGGCATCGCCAAAAATGCTCTGGTTGGGATCGGTCATTTCAAAATCTCCGGCGTGAAGCAAAGGGTCGATAGGAATTGAGACTCGAGACGGTCAATCCGCCTGCGGAAGGTGTAGGAATGGTCAGGAAAAAGCCTGTGCGCCGCGCCGCCCAGTGCGAGGGTCTGAACGGGGGCGGACCGCGTTTTGCGGTGGATCGCGGCCATCATCGGCGCTTGGCCGATTGAGGCGGATTGACTGAGGGCGCACATGGACAAACCTTTCCAACGCAGTCTGAACACCGCGCTGCCTGTCCATCACCGGCGCAAAGCAATGCATTCCGGTGGCCCGGATGCGGTTTGGTTTTAGCGAAAGAGAATAGCTTGGCAGCGCATGACGCCTCCGCCCCCACGTATGGCGTCACATGTAGACTAAGGCATGTAAACCAGCCAAAACTCAACGAAGCCAGCGCATTGGTGGCGAGGTGGCGTCGAGAAACGCAACGGATCGACACGGGCCGCACCGCGATGGCACGAATTTCGGCACGAATTTCGCTGCAGGTGCATAAGGGATACTGCGGGTGCGGAATCACTTAAAGGCAGAGGATCGGCCCCATGCGCGGCACTGCTCTAAGAGGGCATGATCGACAGCGCTTTGGCTGTGGCGTCGTGCCGCCTTTCGGGTGTCAGACCGTGGCCCAGACGCCGCCGCTGGCATTCGATTTTAGGCAGGCCGCGACGAAGCGCAGACCAAAGAGACCGTCCTGCACATCCGGCAAAAGGCCCCCTCTGGTGGGTGCGCCGGATTTGGCCAGAGCCTCGGCTGCGTCGGCGTAGAGGGTGGCGAAGGCCTCAAGATAGCCTTCGGGATGGCCTGCGGGGGTGCGCGTGGGGCTCTGGGCGTGATCCCCGCCTCGGCGCAGCAGTCGCGTGGGTTCCCCCAAGAGGGTGAGTTCAAGAAGGTCCGGGTTTTCCTGATCCCAGGCCAGACCGCCTTGATCGCCTGCAATCCGCAGCCGCAGGGCGTTCTTGGTGCCGGGGGTGATTTGGCTGGCCCAGATCATGCCCTTGGCACCCGTCGCAAAGCGCAAGAGGACCGCCGCATTGTCATCCAGACTGCGCCCCGGACCAAAGGCGGTCAGGTCGGCCAACACCGTTTCAACCGACAATCCCGTGACAAATGTGGCCAGATTGACGGCATGGGTGCCGATGTCGGCGATGCAACCGCCCTGACCGGACAGTTTGGGGTCCGTGCGCCAGAGGGCCTGCTTTTGGCCGCTTTGTTCGATGGGGGCGGC
>JBAXLX010000524.1:0-1805 GCA_037134595.1 Pseudomonadota bacterium | reverse complement strand
GTACGCCCAAAGACAGGCGCAAAGCGCCGATGCGCAGGTAATCGGGGCGAAAATCGTGGCCCCATTGGCTGACGCAATGCGCCTCGTCCACGGCAATCAGGCTGACGCCGATACGGCGGAGCATAGGCACGGTGGCGGGGGCCGCCAGACGTTCGGGGGCAAGGTACAAAAGCTTCAAGCGGCCTTCGTCAAGGGCGGTGAAGACCTCTTCCGTCTCTTCGTCTGTGTTGCCCGATGTCAGCGCACCCGCTTCAACGCCTGCCGCTTTCAACGCGCGCACTTGATCGCGCATCAGCGCGATCAGTGGCGAGATCACCACCGTCACCCCATCGCGGCACAGCGCAGGCAATTGAAAACACAGCGATTTCCCGCCACCTGTGGGCATAATGGCCAAGGTGTTTTGCCCGGCGATCACCGCCTGAACAATCTCTTCCTGACCGGGGCGAAACCCGGAAAAGCCCCAAACTTGGTGCAGCAATCGGTCAGGGGATGTCATGGGATCAATAAACACCGGGGCAGTCTGCCCCAGTCGGATGAACAACAAGTTAAGCGCATCAATACATATTGTTGCGGATCAGCACTTCCACCGCGTAAACGCCAAACAACACGATCAACGGCGCAAAATCGATCCCGCCGGACAGGGGAATCATCTTGCGGATGCGCGCATACAGCGGGTTCAACGTGCTGTTCAGCCCGTACCAAATCTGGGCCACCAGCGGCTGACGCAGGTTCAGCACTTGGAAATTGATCAGCCAGCTCATGATGACATGAACCAAAACGATCCAGCGCAGGATCTGGACAGCAACAAGGACGATTTGCAAAAGCGAGGTCATGAGGCACCCATTTCAGATTGCGCCTTAGGTAGCGCGCATGGGCCCCAAGCGCAATCGCTTCCGCCGCCCTTGCGAAAATCTGCCGCTTCAGGCTTGATTGGGCAAAATGGAGGGTGCAGATGGCCAGCAAACGGATTTGGGGTTGGTATTTCTTTGACTGGGCCAGCCAGCCCTACAGCACCTTGCTTTTGACCTTCACCTTTGGCCCCTATTTTGCCGAAGTGGCCAGTGCCAAATTTTTGGGCCAAGGGATGGATCAGGCCGCCGCCAATGCCGCGGCGCAGACCTATTGGACCACGGGGCAAACGCTTGCGGGTGTCTTGATCGCCTGCCTTGCGCCGATCTTGGGGGCTGTGGCCGATGGGTCGGGGCGGCGGATGCCGTGGATTTGGGGCTTTTCGGCGCTGTATGTGCTGGGGTCTTGGGCGCTGTGGTTTTTATCGCCCGTGCAGCCTGACCTGTTTATGGCGATGGTCTGGTTCGGCCTTGGCCTGATCGGGATGGAGTTTGCCACGATCTTCACCAATTCGCTGATGCCAGACCTGACAAGCGATGCCGATATGGGCAAAGTGTCAGGCGCAGGGTCGGCTTGGGGCTATCTGGGCGGGATATTGGCGCTGATCTTGATGCTGACGCTGTTCAACGAAAACGGCGTCACGGGCAAAACCCTGATCGGGATTCCGCCGATCTTGGGGCTGGATGCTGCGCTTCGCGAAGGCACCCGCGCGGTGGGGCCGTTTACCGCCATCTGGTATGTGATTTTCATGGTGCCGTTCTTTTTATGGGTGCGCGAAGGGCGCAGGCGCAAGCCGGTCGGTTTGGGCACATCGCTGCGCGACCTGTGGACGCTGATCTTGTCGCTGCGCGACAGGCAAAGTCTGGGGGCGCATTTGCTGTCATCGATGCTGTACCGCGATGCGTTGAATGCGCTCTATGGCATCGGGGGCATCTATGCCTCGGGCGTGTTGGGGT
>JBAXLX010000523.1:0-1805 GCA_037134595.1 Pseudomonadota bacterium | reverse complement strand
CGGGCTTTGAAGGCTTCGAAGTCAAAGGGCTGTGCTGCGCCAGACTGTTCCCCTGCAATCAAGGCCTCTTGCAGAGTTTTCACCTTGGCTTCGTGTTCCTCTAACAACCGTAAGCCCGCCCGCATAACATCGCTGGCAGAGCCGTAACGCCCGGCCTGAACCTGATAGTCGATGAAAGTGGTGAAGTGATCCCCTAGGGAAACGGATGTGTTTCTGCTCATAGCTACGATCTCCTCGGGCGCTCAACGCTATGCCAATATTTGTTACTTTGGATGGTTTTGCAAGTCTGGAGGATCGCAGATTTCATAGACTCGACGCAATCGGTATGTGCCATCACGCCGCTTTGGGAACCTTACGTAGCCGCAGTGCCATGGCCGCATCCAGCTCACCAGCCTCGACGGCTTGCATCAGCGTCTTGATGACCACGGGCAGATCAGCCAGCTTGGCCACTTCCACAGCTGCCTTGCCCGGCTGCAATTGCAACGGCACCGCGCCATAGCGGACACCAAACTGCACAGTGCCGCTTTCCCCAACCGTCCACCATTGCCGCAGTTTCACAGGACGTTGCACGCGATAGCGATTGCCATCTGCATCGGTTTCCCAAGCTGCTTTGGTGCGCTGATAGGCCACGCCACCCAAAGCCGCTTCAGCCAATTTCAATTGTTCTGTCAGTTGCCCTGCCAGTTTCTTGCGCCGTTCCTGTTCGACGGTGCCCTTCACCTGCTTGGCTAGCGCCACGATCTTCAACTTATCCAACACGCCCATCATTGCCTCCAACAGCTTCGCGCCTGCAGTCAGCATGTGGTCAAGCATCTGATATTCCTAGACGAAATTTGCCATAATGGGTGTCTTTTCTGTCATTGCTGCGGCGAACACCATTAAAACATCTTCAGATCCTGAAGATGTTTGCGTCGTTTCTATGCACTGCCATGCGATGTCGGTTAGGCACGACATTGCAGAGCAATTCTCGAAACTGGGACTAGGACGGACGTTTTTTAGATGTCAGACCGTTTCACCGTTTTGCCGATGCGCTCTTTCAGCACCGCAATCATGCCCTGCTGTAGCGCCTTGGTGAAAGCAGGGCTGAACACGCCGATGTGGCTCTGGGGTTCGATGTAGAAGGAATGTTCAAATACATCCACGTTATGTTCGTCCAATATCACCCAAAGGCCGATGCCGGAATCCAGCCCGGCGCGACGCCTTTCAATCTCGGGAACGGAAATTGCCCGGTTGGATGAACTTGGAGGCTGGGTGGTAATCGCGCACAGGCGGAGTTCTGTGTTCCCGACTTGGTTTGTGATTGCCAAGACAACTGCACAGGGGCGTGTTTTGCGGCCTTCAGTTTCTCCGCTAGATGCTTGCCGTGCCCAAAGGTAGGGGTAGCGCAGCACGTGCCCGATGCGAGGCGCATCAGTCATGGATTATGCTGTGCTCAAGAGCCGCGACGAGGTCTAGCGCGTCGCCCAAAGCCATATCGTCAACATGTACAGTTCGGCGTTGATCGGCACTTTTGCTTAACTTATCGAATTGCTCCACGCTCAGGAGCACGTAGCGTGACTTGCCATGACGTTGGATCTGAACCGGTTCCTGCGCCGCAGCAGCTAAGACGTCGCCGGTGTTGTTGGCAAGTTCAGTTGCGGTGAAGTGGCGCATTGCGTGCTCCTTTTCCATAAATTATCCGTATTAGCTAAAATGGGCAGAGTCAAGAAGTGGTATGCCATCAATGCCGCACGGCGGGGCGCACGCGGCCATCGGTCTGTAAAGCAAATAGCTCCGGCCAAAGTGCCGTCTTCTGATAGGTATTA
>JBAXLX010000522.1:0-1807 GCA_037134595.1 Pseudomonadota bacterium | reverse complement strand
GCCTTTGCCCGGCGAAGCGCATGCCAAGTTGGCGCGTCGCCTGGAAAAAGGCAAATCTGCCAAGGGCGAGCAAGCCGGTACCAAGCCGAAAAAACTCAGCGCCGAAAGCCTGGCCTGGCAGGCGGCGGGCTTGCATTGCAGCACCAATGAGCGCCGTGCTGACGAGGCCAGCCGCGACGTGGAGGCCTGGCTCAAGTGCAAATACATGTACGAGCATTTGGGTGAGGAATACAGCGGTGTGGTCACCGCGGCCACCTCGTTCGGCTTGTTCGTGACGCTTGATGCGATGTATGTCGAAGGCCTGGTACACATCACCGAACTGGGCGGCGAATATTTCCGCTTTGACGAAGTGCGGCAGGAATTGCGCGGGGAGCGCACCGGTATTCGCTATGCCATCGGCACACGGGTCGATATCCAGGTGAGCCGCGTGGACCTCGATGGCCGCAAGATTGACTTTCGCTTGGTACAAGGCAGCTTGATGCCACTGGGCAAAAGCCATTTGGACAAGTTGCCACCGTCACCGCCAGCGCGCAGTGGCCGTGGCAAGCCGGGCAAAGCAGCGCCAGCAGCCAAAGCCCCGCGCGGCAAGAACAGTGCGGCTGCGACCAAAAAGGCTGCGACTAAGGCGAAGGCGCCGCGCAAGCGGCGTTAAAATCACCAGCGGCTTAAGGTCTGCGCAGTGGTTGCGAGGCTCAGCCTAGGCTGGCCTGTAGGTCCTGGGCAAACTGGGCCATGTCAGCTTCGTGCCAGCACGCCTCTTCCCTGCGCGCTAGCCTGGGTGCCAACTTAAAGTGATGTGCGGCCCAAGGTAATGAATCAGGCCAGCAAACTTTTGCGATCGCCAGAAGCTTGGCGACAATCCATAAACGCCTAAGTTAGCCGGAAAAATGGGTTGCTTCGCTGTGCCCTCGCTAATGGATTGGGCTTTGCGACGCCCTCTTAAGCCGCCTTTTGCGCCCTCAAGCCCATTTCGTCCAGCGCCGCAGCCAGGTGCGCCACGCTGCGGTCGGCGTTGTGCAGTTTGTCCAAACCGAATAGGCCGATGCGAAAGGTCATGAAGTCCGCCGGTTCATCGCATTGCAGCGGCACACCGGCTGCGGTTTGCAGCCCCAGCGCCGAGAAGCCTTTGCTGTTATGCATCGCAGCATCCGTGGTGTAGCTGACCACGACGCCCGGCGCTTGGAAACCGGGTGCTGCGACGCTGCGGATGCCCCGGCTTTCCATGAGTGCGCGCACTTTGTGACCCAGGTCCCATTGCTCGGCGCAGACTTTGTCAAAGCCATAGTCCTGTGTCTCATGCATCACTTCTTGCAAGCGCGTGATCGCGTCGGTGGGCATAGTGGTGTGGTACATGTGGGTGCCGTTTTCATACGCTTCCATGACTTGCAACCACTTCTTCAGGTCGCATGCAAAGCTGCTGCTCGTCGTAGCGTCTATTGCGCTGCGGGCGCGTTCGCTGAGCATGACCATGGCGCAACAGGGCGAGCCACTCCAGCCTTTTTGTGGTGCGGTAACCAGCACGTCCACGCCGGTCGCTTGCATGTCCACCCAAATAGTGCCTGAGGCAATGCAGTCCAATACAAACAAACCGCCTACCTGGTGCACGGCATCGGCCACCGCACGCAAATAGTCATCGGGAAGAATCATGCCGGCAGACGTTTCCACATGCGGCGCGAACACTACAGCGGGTTTTTCCGCCAAGATCGTAGCGACCACCTGGTCGATCGGGCAAGGAATCCAGGCTGCTTGGCTGTCCTGGCTCAAGCGACGCGCCTTGAGCACCGTGACGTGCGCGGGGATATGGCCC
>JBAXLX010000521.1:0-1829 GCA_037134595.1 Pseudomonadota bacterium | reverse complement strand
CTGCGTGTCGCATGCGCTCTACGCGCCTTTGGTGCGCAAATTCAACCGAGGCGAACATCCCGTCGCCTTCACCTTCGGGATGCTGGTCGCGGGCTGGCTGGCCCTGACCGTGGCAGGTCTGCCCGCGATCCGCGCCACGGACTGGGCCGCCCTGCCCAGCATCGTCTGGATCACGCTGGTCTATGTCGCGGTCGCGGCCAGGGCCATGACCTTTGTGCTGTTGCAATACGCCGCCCTGCGCCTGCCTTCGGCCAAGGTCATGGCCTATACCTATCTTGTGCCAAGCTGGGTGATCCTGTGGGAAATCGCCCTTGGCCGAGGCACGCCACCCATAGCCATCCTCTTCGGCGTCGCTCTGTCGATCCTCGCCCTAATCCTGCTCCTGAAAGACGAAGGACAGGGCTGATCCTCCTGCCCTTTCCCCGTTGTCCAAATATCCCGCCGGGGGAGTCGCCCGCCTGCGGGCGACGGGGGCCGCGCAGGCCCCCCCGCGCTTTGACCTGCGCCCTGCGCAGGTCAAAGCTTACAGGCTTGCGCGAAAGGCCCTGGCCTTCCGCGTGCTTTCAGATCACCGTCGGCAGATCACAGGGACTGACCTTAGCGCAGACCGTCAGGCAGCAGCTCCTCGGGCATGTTCTGATAGCTGACCGGGCGCAGCCAGCGGCGGATCGACATCGTGCCGACGCTCGTTGCCCCAAAATTGGTACTGGCGGGATAGGGGCCGCCATGGACCATGGCGTCACAAACCTCGACACCGGTGGGAAAGCCATTGGCCAGCACGCGTCCGGCTTTGCGCTCCAGCACGGGCATCAAGACACGAGCATGGTCAGCGTCTTCGGCGTCCATGTGCAGGGTGCAGGTCAGCTGTCCCTCAAGACTGCGGGCAATCACTTGCATTTGGTCGAAATCGCGCACCCGCACGATCAGACCAAGGGGTCCGAATACCTCTTCGCCCAAGGCATGATTGGCCAGCCAGTCATCGCCCGAAACCTCAAAGAGATAGGGCGTCGCATTGCGCTGATCGCACATGCTGGTCAACACCGCATGAACGCCAGCCGTCCCAGCAATCCGGTCCCGGCCCGCGCGATACGCCGAGGCGATGCCATCGGTCAGCATGACCTGTGGCCCGACTTGCGCCACCGCCGCCTTTGCCGCGTCGATAAAGGCCTGCGCATCGGGTCCATCGATCACCACGGCGATGCCGGGATTGGTGCAGAACTGCCCCGCGCCCATGGTCAAAGAACCGCTCCACCCCGCCGCCATCGCCGCGCCGCGCGCCGACAGCGCCTGCGGCAGCAGGAACATCGGGTTCACCGATCCCAATTCACCAAAGAACGGAATCGGATTGGGTCGCCGGGCGCAGAGATCAAACAGCGCCCGTCCACCGCCCAGCGATCCCGTGAACCCCACCGCCTGAATCAGCGGATGCTGCACAAGGCTTTCGCCCACATCGCGCTTGCCGCCTTGGATCAGGCTGAACACGCCCGGATGCAGACCGCAGGCCTTGATCGCCGCATCCACCGCTTGGGCCACAATCTCGCCCGTGCCGGGATGGGCAGAATGGCCTTTCACCACTACAGGGCAGCCCGCCGCCAAGGCCGAGGCCGTGTCGCCCCCCGCCGTCGAAAACGCCAGCGGGAAGTTAGACGCGCCAAACACGGCAACCGGGCCAATGGGGCGTTGGATCAGCTTGATATCGGGTCGCGGCAGCGGCTTGCGGTCCGGCAAGGCCCCATCCTGGCGCGGGTCGAGATAGTCGCCCTTGCGGATATGAGCGGCAAACAGCTTCAACTGCCCCGTCGTGCGCCCCCGCTCCCCTTCCAGACGCG
>JBAXLX010000520.1:0-1838 GCA_037134595.1 Pseudomonadota bacterium | reverse complement strand
GACCGAGCCTCATCGCCGACAACAAAAAGGGTATCGGTGTCTTTGTTGTAGGTCACTGCCGAGACTTCTTCAGCCAGAGCGCCCGCGCCGACTGGCAAGTTGAAAAGTCCAACACGGACATAGTTAGAAAGATCGATAGAGCTAATGGTCGCAGGAGCCGAAGTAATATTGAATGTTCCCGTGAAATTTGTGAGGTCGGTGTCGCTACCAGTCCAGTTGCTTGCGGTATTGATGGCAGTTCGCGCCGCCGCGACTGAAGCAAATGTAGTCGTACCCGTGTAACGAGAGTTATCAAATTCTACTGCTGCTTGACCGACGGCAACAGCATTGGTTCCAAGTGTCAAACCAGTTGGCAAAGCAGTGGTATTTGTATTAGTCGCATCCGCATCAAAAGCCGAACGAAAAGTCGTAACCGCAGCCAAGACGGTTGGATTAGTACTGGTCGTCGTATTACCTGTACCAGTCAGAGTGCCTTGAAAGGCAATCAGTGAGTCACCAGATGTTGATAGACCAAAGGTAGTGCCTCCGCTAACGCTAGTCCAACCAGCGCTACTACCAGGGTCAGGGCTGCCAGTTGTAGCGTTGCCAACAAAAGTAATGACAGTGCCGATTGTCTGAGCAGATGGGGCGACATATTGCAGCACGCCTTCACCAGTTCGGAGAGAGCCAGCAGCTAGCCAGCCATTATCTGTGACATTGATAATAGTGCCAGCGTCAATATTTTTTAGTAATACAAAAGAGAAGGTATCAGGGTTGTCGGCAATCAGACTCAGAAACGCGACATCGCCAGCAGATAAATTTGTAGCCATATTAGTTCTTTAACGGAGAAGTTATAACAAGTTCATTTACGATAATGCCAAAGAACAAAATGACAATGCCATTTTATTCTTTGGAAACCCATACTGGGTTTGGTTTTCAACTCACAAAAGTGTGACAGTACTTTTGTGAGTTGCGATAACTTCTAATGGATTTGATTTTGTCATGGACAAAATCAAATCCGAGAGAAACATTAACCCAAGAAAGCGAAGCTAGAAGCTGTCAAGCTAGTCGTGTCAAGACCAGTTAAAGTCGCAAGGGTTGAGCCATTCAAGCTAATGGTATTGCCAGAGCGGCTCAACTGCGCGAAGGTAGCACCAGAACCATTTAATCCAATCACATCTGTCCCAACTTGGAAGTCCAATATAGTATTGGCAGCAGATGGAGCGGAAGCATTAAAAATCCAGAACTGGTCAGCACCAGAGCCGCCTGATAGCAAGTTATTACCACCAGAGCTAGCGAAGAACTGATCGTTACCGTCGCCACCAAGAGCGCGATCGCCAAATCCTAAAAAGAACTTGTCATCGCCAGCACCACCAGACATACGGTTGCCGCCTTTGCCATCAGTGGCTTCAAAGATGTCATTACCATCACTACCGAATACGCGATCGCCTTTGTTAACAAAAATCGTATCGCTACCGCTACCTAAATCGATGCGGTTGTCACCTGCATTAGTAAAGCCAGCAACGAATCCAAGATCAACTTTGTCATTACCTGAGCCAGTGAACAGAATGTCTTGACGACCGTCAAAGGCTTGATTGGGAAGAGCATCCAGAATATCATTGCCTGTTGTACCGCCAGGAGTCAATGTGGGCGAAGTTGGAACAAGTTTGATAGTTGCCACGATTGGATCGTGGTCGCTAGCGCGTTGGGCATTGTCCACAAACTCAGTATTGATATTAACGATATCTACTTTCGCCGAGCCGCTTAGGTTATTGCTAACCAAGATGTGATCGAGGGATTGCGAATTTCCATCAAAGTTGAAGGTGTAGCGATCGTTCTCTGGCAGCGAATTGGTGAGG
>JBAXLX010000519.1:0-1839 GCA_037134595.1 Pseudomonadota bacterium | reverse complement strand
CAACTGGCGCAGGCCTCGCTAGAGCGTCAGCGCGAAATTGAAACCGCCGACACCTTGCCTTTTGACCGCTACTTACAGCAATACCTCTCGCCTGAGCGTTTGGGAGTTGCGAAGGCTTAATCTCCTCGATCGCGCCCAAAACACTTGGCAGCGCGCGAAGTGCTAAGCGCATCGTTACCCGTCAAAGTACCGGACAATCGCGCTTTCACCTTGGCATAAAGAACAAGAACATGGCGATACAGTGGTTTCCCGGGCATATGCACCTGACGCGCAAAGCCATTGGCGAGCGCATCCGGGAAATTGACGTGGTCATCGAGCTGCTGGACGCGCGCCTGCCCGGCTCCAGTGCCAACCCGATGCTGGCCGAGCTCACACGTGGCAAACCGGCGCTCAAGGTGCTCAACAAACAAGACCTGGCCGATCCAAGCCGCACTGCCGACTGGCTAGCCCACTACAACGCCCTGCCCGGTGTGCGCGCCTTGCCGCTGGACGCGGGCATGACGACACCGGCGCGTGCCTTGGTCGAGGCCTGCCACCAACTCGCTCCCTTACGCGGTGGTATGGCCAAACCCATGCGAGTACTTATTTGCGGCATACCTAATGTAGGTAAGTCCACGCTGATCAACACCCTCAAAGGCAAGCGCGCTGCCAAAACCGGCGATGAGGCCGGTGTGACCAAAGCCGAGCAGCGCATCACCATTGCCGACGATTTTTATCTCTACGACACGCCCGGCGTGTTGTGGCCTCGCATCATCGTGGCCAAAAGCGGCTACAACCTGGCTGCTAGCGGCGCCATCGGGCGTAATGCGTTTGACGACGAAGAAGTGGCGCTGGAATTGCTGGACTACTTGCGCCAGCACTACCCGCAAGCATTAGCGGCGCGCTACGCTATTGCGGACGCGATTGCGCAGACCGACGAGCACCTACTGGACGGCGTAGGACGTAGGCGCGGCGCCTTGCAATCGGGTGGCAGGGTGAATTTACAAAAAGCCGCCGAAATTGCGATCCACGACTTTCGCAGTGGCGCATTGGGCCGCATTACCTTAGAAACCCCGGGCGAATTTGCCCAATGGCTGGAGGCAGGTGAAAAGCTCGACGCTGAACGCCAGATCAAAAAAGACGCCATCGAACAGGCGCGCCTGATTCGGCTGAAAAAAGTCCCCCGGCCCCCTCGGGTGGATGAGCCTGACGAAACCTCGGATTGACGCTTTTCCCAATGGCCTAAGCAGTTATCAGCTTTTGGCGATTGCTGCCTGCTGCTCGACTTGAAGGGGAGCGTTCCCGGTCGCGCGCGCTATAGTGAAGCCAAAATTGAATGCACACTGTGAGCTGGCCCGTCCGGCTCCGTACTTACTAGCGAGCACGCCATGAAATTGACGCCCGAGCAATTAGCCCAGTTTGACCGTGACGGTTATCTCTTTTTCCCCAGCCAGTTTTCGCCCGAAGAAACCCAGGCCCTGCTGGACGCGGTGCCCGAGTTGTACGCCAAGCGCGACGCCTTTAATGTGCGCGAAAAAGGCCGCGACTCCGTTCGCACCAATTTTGCGGCGCATATGGTGAGCAAGCCATTTGGCAAGCTCGGTCGCCATCCGCGCATGATCGAGCCGGTGGAAATGCTGTTGGGCGAAAAGCTGTACATGCACCAATTCAAGATCAACGGCAAGATGGCTTTTGAAGGCGATGTCTGGCAATGGCACCAGGACTACGGCACCTGGCTCAACGACGACATGATGCCCACCGAGCGCGCCATGAACGTAGCCATCTTCCTGGACGATGTGAATGAATTCAACGGCCCGCTGATGTTCATCCCCGGCAGCCACAAAAAGGGCGTGGTCGATG
>JBAXLX010000518.1:0-1853 GCA_037134595.1 Pseudomonadota bacterium | reverse complement strand
ACTCCAATTGCCATAGGGTTTTGTTTTGAGAAACGTTTCAAATTGGTCAGCTAACTCAATGTGATTGCTTGACACAAGAGCTAGATCACCATCTCCCCCCTCGCTAATAACAGATTCGTAGATAAACTCAAAAAGCTTTGTGTTGTCTTGCATAGTTTATAAGCTAGCAGCTTATAAAAAAGAAGTCAAGCTTTTAGCGGAATGTTCTTATAAATGTTTCAACATCTTCTGCTGGATAACCAAGAGCTAAACCCATAGCCTTATGAAACTGTTTATCTGGCATATATCTTCCAGTTGAAAGAACACGCTCAATCTCTGGAATGATTTGCTCTACATTTTCTCTTTTTCCCAGAACAGCTTTGTCTTTGTTTTTGTAATAGAGTAAACCTAGTTTATCTAGGTTCTTTAGGATCAATGTTTTGATCTTGCCAAGTTTGCTTATATTGGCAGGACTACCAAACCACATTGGTTTTCTTCCATCAATAACAGCAAATATTTGATTTATTGATTGCTTTTCCTGTTATTGTTTTTTCTTGTGTTATGAGAGATTCTAGCTTCGCTAGATACTCTAAAAGTTTATTCTGGGGAACTCCAAGCTTTAGTAAAAGCTCTTCTTTCTTATCTGATTCTTGATTTAGGAAGTCTCCATGAACGTTACCATGACGATGTTCTTCAAACAATATGTTGTATAGCTTCATATAAGCTAAATATGTTTAATAACATATCTTGAGCTCATATTTACTGCTGCTACCCAACCGTGACTTTCAACTGATATGTAATCACTTCATCTGGAAGTACAAAGTTGTCCATTTCGGGATAAGCATTCACAACTAATCGCATATCCACTAAAATATTAGATGGCTCAACTTCTGCAACTTTGATATACATCGGTGGTCCTTCAAAAAAAGAACTAATTACTTCCTTAACCGTTGGGAGCCAAGATAAAAGTTGCTTTTGATCTTCCGTTTGAACATTTTGGACATATCTCCAAAGCAGCTTTGTTTCGGTTGGACGATATGGTTTTAACTCTTCAATCACATTATTTGGTGGAAGTCCTCTTGGTGCGGTTTCTGTCCAAAACTGCAACCAATCTTTTGTCTCTTGCGAGAGTTCCTTTTTGTGCTGTTCAAATACGATGCTTTCTAAGGATATTTTTGCACTACTTCTCATAACAATAACTATGCTCGCCAGCCGGGACCAAAAACTAAAAACATTCCCAGATTTTTTCACCAACGGGATTAATCCAGATAAAAGGTTTTTTGTTTTCTACAAGTTGTTGGAAGACATTATGCGTTCCACCTTTGTTCCCATCAAAAACTACAATGGCCGAATCGCACTTCACAACCATTTGGCTATTCCTTATCTTCCAAGTTTCTGCGGCCTTTTCAAAACACCATTCTCTCAGTGGCTTTTCTGTCTCTGGTATGGTTTCTATCTGCTCTTCAAATGGAGGGCAAGCTATGAACGGAATACAAAACTTATAACAAGCTTGGCAAAACCACAAATCAACTCCGCTGGCCATGCCTGACAGGCCAATAGAAATATTAGGCATAGAGTTGATAGCAACTTCTATTGCTTCTTTGATCCAGTTCTGATTATAACCGTTTAGTTTGTGCAGCCTATGACCAGTTATCAGAGTTTTCATTTATCTGCTATTTCCTTAGCTTGTATTTCATTCATTTGTCTTCTTCTTTCTTGAACAGGTTAGAAACTTGAAGTGGCACATAAAACCAATTGCACTTAGAACAAGTTATTACTTCTGGTAAAATCAATACAATATCAGCTTCACACTTGGGACACTTTGTTGCTTGATCTAGAAGCTGTGGAATTTTAGCTTCCATTTGACGCTTCAA
>JBAXLX010000517.1:0-1855 GCA_037134595.1 Pseudomonadota bacterium | reverse complement strand
CGATTCCGGCACCGGCTGGCCGTCCTTCTGGCAACCCCTTGACCCTGAGATGGTTGGCGAAACCGAAGACCGCACCCTCTGGATGCGCCGGACCGAGGTGCATTGCGCCCGCTGCGAAGCCCATCTGGGCCACGTCTTCCCCGACGGCCCCCGCCCCACCGGCCTGCGCTACTGCATCAACGGCGTGGCGCTCACCTTTGAGCCTAAAGAATAATACCTGCGCCCGTTTTCTCTGCCCAAATATCCGCAGGGGGTGAGCCGCTTGCGGCGAGGGGGGCGGCAGCCCCCCTGACCACCCGTCAGCAATCGGGTCGGATCATTGAAGCATCTGATCCGCGCGCAACCGGCCCAAGCTGCCCAGAAGCTGTTGGATCAACCCAATCTGCTTGATACTGGTCGAGGTGATACGACGGGAAATCGCGACAACTTCGCCTTTTTCCAGCCCGAAGCGCTCCACATTGGCCACACGGTTCTGGGCGTCAAAGGTGATGGCGACCACCTGACGCTCCACCTCTTGCGGCTGTCGCGGGCCGACGGTCTTAAAACGGCTTTGGACGTAGAACCAGCCGTTGTCGTTCAAAAGCCCCTCAACCGAAGGGCGCCCGACCTTTTGGGACACGGTTTCTTTGGTGTCTTGGCCCACCGTCACCTGCGCCAGTTCGTCATCGGCCGGGATATAGCCGTGGTTGTGAAAGACCGGGGTGCAGGCGGCGGCAAGAAGCACCGCGAGCACAACTGCATTGCGGGCCTTGGCGAAAGCGCGGGCCAACGTGCCGGGGAAGAAAGCCATCCGCATCCTCTTTCGTCTTGCGCGCTTGATGCGCGTCCGGTCTGCACCGGCCCTGTAACCGTCGCAGGGCTGCCGCTCAAATCGCCCCTTCCGCATGAAGGGCGCTTGCCTCAAGACAGCAAGACCCGTATCGCAACTGGCAAGACAGCGGGCCGATGCCCCTTTGCCATTGGCTTACAGAAGGATGGTCGCTTGTTCAAGTAAAGGCATTGCGGCCTGTTGTGGGCAACCCTGCCCCGCCGCGATGGACCCGGACAGAGCCTGCGACCAAATGAGGTGCCCTGATGACCGAAGACCGCTCCACCTTGCCCAGCCAGCCTTACCGTGTGGCCGCCCTGCCGACGCGCAAGCCGATGCGCTTTACCTTTGCGCTCGATGCGGCGGGGCGTGCGGCTTTGGCGGCGGAATTGGGGCTTTTGGATCTGCCCGCCTTGCAATTGGTGGGCGAAATCCGCGCCGCCGGACGGTCGGATTACACGCTCGAGGCCGCTTTGACCGCCCGTGTGGTGCAGACCTGTTCGATCACCCTTGCTCCTGTACCGGCCTCTATCGCCGAAGCGGTAAAGCGCAGCTATGTGCGCGACTATCTGGTTCCCGATGGCGAGGAGGTGGAGTTGGACGACGACACCACCGATCCCCTGCCCGAGGTGATCGACGTCGCCGATGTCGCGCGTGAGGCTTTGGCGCTGGCGCTGCCGCTTTATCCGCGTGCTCCGGGGGCGGAACTGGGTCAGGCCGTTTATGCCGAACCCGGCACCGCGCCCCTGAAAGACGAAGATTTGCGCCCCTTTGCCGGGTTGGCGGCGTTGAAGGCTAAACTGCAAGGCGAAGGGCAGGACTGACCTTGCTTTCACGCGCTCTCTGAGGCGGCTGCGAAAACGCCCTGAAACTGCGCAAAGATAGGGGCTTGCGCCCCGCGCAAATCCGGGTATTTTCCGCGCCTCATTCGATGGCTGGTCACGGCCTGCGTTGGCGCAGGGCAAACCGCTGATCGCAAAAGGAAATCGGGGTCTAATGTCCCCCTTTACACGAGGTTGAGACATGGCAGTCCCTCAGAACCGAGTC
>JBAXLX010000516.1:0-1868 GCA_037134595.1 Pseudomonadota bacterium | reverse complement strand
CAAGGCCGGTAAGGAACGCGTGCAGGTCTTGCGCGACATGTCTGAACGGGTTGGCCTTCCCGACATCACCTCTTTCGTCACGACCATGATCCAATCAGCCACCTTCGGCACCTCAATCGCCGATGCGCTGCGAGTCTATTCCGCCGAAATGCGTGACAAGCGCGTCATGCGCGCCGAAGAGAAGGCAAATACCTTGCCGACGAAAATTACCCTCGGCACAATGCTGTTCACTGTGCCGCCGCTGTTGATCATGTTGATTGGGCCGTCGCTGTACAATATCTCGAAGATCAACTGACCGAGGTTTCATGTGACCGCTGCTCGAACCGGCACAAAAGTCGGTGCCGCCCTTCTTGCACTTCTTGCCCTAGCCGCCTGTCAACCGACCGGCGGCTTTGGCACATCCGGCGAAAACAATCCCCCCGCCGCCGATGCCAAGGGGCAAGGGGTGGATGGGCTCATCGTCGGGCATCGCCTGATGGCAGCGGGCGAATATGAACTTGCCCTGCGCGCCTATTTGCGCGCCGCCGCCCAACAAGGGGTGAATGTCGATACGCTTTCGGCGCTGGGCTCAGCCAACCTAAAGCTGGGGCGTTTGGGTCAGGCGGAACAACTGCTGCGCCGCGCGCTGGAAGAGGATGGGCGTTTCGTGCCGGCGCTGAACAACCTTGGCGTCGTGCTGATGGAACGCGGCAAGGCGGGTGAGGCGCGGGTTTATTTCCAGCAGGCCTTTGCCTTGGACAGTGGCCAATCGGACTCCATCCGCGAAAATCTCAAGCGCGCTATCGCCCAGAGCGAAAGCACGGTCTATGATAGCCCCGAAGAAAAACCCCGGTTCAATCTGGTGCGGCGCGGAAACGGCGAATACCTGCTTCTGTCCGACATGTGACCCTGGGGCGAAAGACGAGTATTGAGCAGTCAAAAAGGACGCATCACATGCGCCACCCTGCCCTGAGTAAAGGCGCATATGCGCTGAGTGTTCTTGCGGTCGCCCTGCTTGCCGGGTGCCAGAATTCGGGCGATGCCGCCGCGAAACGCGCGCTTGACAGCGTCAATGTCGTCGATGAAACCAACCTGAATGACGTGATGCTGACTGTCGCCGACCCGCAAGAGGCGGTGAGTTACTTCACCAAGGCCAGCGCGCAGCAACCAGACCGGATCGACCTGAAACGTGGTCTGGGAAAATCCTTGATCCGCGCCGGGCAATCGACGCAGGCCGTGGCAATCCTGACCCAGATCATCGCCAGTCCCGAGGGCGGGAACGAAGACCGCGTCAACCTTGCCGATGCGCTGATCCGCACCAATGACTGGAAGCGAGCCGAAGCAGAACTGAACAGGATTCCTCCCACCTATGAAACATTTGAGCGGTATCGGCTGGAAGCCATGGTCGCCGACAGCAAGAAGGATTGGAAGCGCGCTGACGCTTTTTATGAAACCGCCGCTGGTCTGACCACACGGCCGGCTGGGGTGCTGAATAACTGGGGCTTTTCCAAGCTGAACCGCCGCGATTTCCCCGCCGCCGAGCGTTTGTTCACCGAAGCGCTGACCTATGACCCGTCGCTGTTCACCGCAAAGAATAACCTTGTGCTCGCCCGCGGGGCTCAGCGCAAATATGATCTACCTGTCATCCCTATGGACCAGACCGAACGCGCGGAGTTGCTCTACACGCTCGCCCTGACCGCGATCAAGCAAGACGACCTTTCGGTCGGTAAGGCGCTGCTCGCGGAAGCGATTGAAACCCATCCGCAGTATTTTGAGGCCGCCGTGCGAAGCCTTTCGGCGCTGGAGGGTTAAGCCATGCTCGCACCGCTGTGGACCGCGCTGTGGTTTTTGCCCGTCCTCACCGCCATCGGCATCTGGGTGGCCTGGAG
>JBAXLX010000515.1:0-1876 GCA_037134595.1 Pseudomonadota bacterium | reverse complement strand
GTTGACGGTGTATTCCTTCATGCCGCGATAGCCCAGCACCTCAATCTCGCCGCCCGACAGGCCGGGATCGACAGAGGGGGTCTCATCGGTGCCGGGGGTCTTTTCGGCCAAGAACATCGACAGGCCGCGATAATCGGTCGTGCCCTCGATGCTGCGGGCCATGACCGTCATCACATGGGTTCGGGCGGCATGGGTGATCCATGTCTTGTTGCCGCTTATGGTCCAGTTATCCCCATCGCGCCGTGCACGGGTGCGCAGGGCGCCAAGGTCAGACCCCGTATTGGGTTCGGTAAAAACCGCCGTCGGCAGGATTTCCCCGCTGGCGAGTTTCGGCAGCCATTGGGTCTTTTGGTCAGGTGTGCCGCCACACAGGATCAACTCTGCCGCAATCTCGGTCCGAGTCGCCAAGGAGCCCACACCGATATAGCCGCGCGACAGTTCTTCCGAGACAACGACCATTGAGGCTTTGGACAGGCCCAGTCCGCCGAACTCTTCGGGAATGGTCAGGCCAAACACGCCCATTTCGGCCAGTTGGTCGATGATCTCCATCGGGATCAATTCGTCGTTCAGGTGCCAGCCATGCGCGTGGGGCGTGACCTGTTCGTCGGCAAAGCGGCGGAACTGGTCGCGGATCATCTCGAGCTCGTCATCCAAGCCTGTCGCACCAAAGGTGGCGCGGCCGTGGTTTTCGCGCATCAATTCCACCAGCCGCGAACGGGCGGCAGGGGTGTTCCCTTGGGCCATAAGGGTCACCACCGCCGCCCCCGGCTGGCCGGGCGTCACGCGCAGGTCCTGCAGCCGCGCAATTTCGCCCTGACTCATCGGAATGCCGCCATGAATCTGCGACAGGTATTCGCCAAAACCGATCTGAAGGATCAACGCCTCCATCTCGGTGAATTTCCCCTCCGCCTGAATGCGGCGGGCCCAAGCGTCCATCTGGCGCAGGGATTCGGTATAGGTGGCCAGCCATGCCAGCGCATGGGCGGCGAATTGGTGTTCTTCCAGCGCCGGGGCAGAGACCTTGCCCGCGACGGTGACCATACCGCGCAGCGTTTCACGGGCGTCGATAAAGATCGCCTCAACCTCAGGCAGGGCCGCAGCGGTCAGGGACAGGAGATCGGCCAAAAGCGGAGTCTGGGTCATCGTTTGGCCATCATGCGGCATGGTGTATCCCTCGGGTCGGAATCGTTTCTGCGACTGGGAAAGACCTAGAGCGGTTTGGGCGGCTCGGCAAGAAGATTTCAAAAAGATGTTTTCAGGTGAACGAAAGTGTCGCAGCCGTTTTGCTTGGTCTTGGTGGCGAGGTGACTTGTCTTACACTTCACCACGGTTCCATCTTCGGTCCTTTGCGGTGAACGGGGCGGGATAGCGCGCGTTGCATTTGATCAAATTCCGCGCCATAACTGGATTGACCGTCAGGGACCGTTGCAAGATGACCACCGAGACCATCGCAGGCGTGCCGCGCCACCGTTTGGACGCCCTCGCGGCACGTGAGGCCGCGCGTTTTGCCGAAACCCGGCCCAAGGCGCTGGCGGCCTTGCAAGCGGGCGCAGGACATTTCCTGAACGGCGTGCCGATGCATTGGATGCGCGATTGGCCGATGCCGCATTTGCCTTTGGTCAAAAAGGCCAAAGGGGCGACGATCACCGATATCGACGGCCATACGATTGACGACTTTTGCCTTGGCGATACGGGGTCGATGTTTGGCCATTCCCCCGCCCCCGTGGCGCGGGCGATCAAAGATCAGGCCGGGCGCGGGCTGACCTATATGCTGCCGACCCCTTCGGC
This sequence comes from Pseudomonadota bacterium, assembly GCA_037134595.1. Taxonomy (GTDB): domain Bacteria; phylum Pseudomonadota; class Alphaproteobacteria; order Rhodobacterales; family Rhodobacteraceae; genus Stagnihabitans. The sequence continues at coordinate 88 of JBAXLX010000515.1, read as the reverse complement.
CTTGGATGCGGGGCGTCTGCTGACCGACCGCTTCGGCGATTTTCGCTGGCAGATTGCCACCACGGCGACGGATGCCAACCGCTTTGCC
>JBAXLX010000514.1:0-1886 GCA_037134595.1 Pseudomonadota bacterium | reverse complement strand
GTTAGCTTTTTGTAGAATCCCAGAAAGAACTAAAGGCTTTCCGTCTTCACGTTTATCTAAGTCTGAATCATTATATTCAAAGGCTGTAAACTCTTTGAGTAAGAATTTTTTATCGCTCATTTTGCTTTTACCTCACCCTCTAGTTTTGATAGACCTAAATAAAAGCTAACAAGGTCTTCGCTAATAATTTTTGGATCGTTATATTCTTTTTGCAAAGTGATTTTTATTTCTTGCAATTTTTGGGAAAGTACCTTGTCAGTTTCAAACTCATGTTGATGAACAGAAAGAGTTGAGATAAATCTGCCTTTGATTTTTTCTAACTTTTCTACAAGCTTGCTTTCCATTTGTAGATTTTCTTTACTGAAAACATAAAGTTGAATTATTTCTTTTTGTTCTGGTTCAAGATTACTATATTTTTTGTTAACCTTTTCAGTCATGATATTAACAACCAAACGATCAACGTCTTCGGTTGTCATACTTGCTGTTTCTTTAGTTTTGTCGAGAGCAACTTTACTTTCCATCATAAACTCTATAAGACGTTCTTCTAGTTGAACAGTTTCAGTTATAGCTTCTTTTAATGTTTCATCTCGCCATGTGTTAAGAAGAACTTGAACAGTTGCAAGTTGTTTGTAAGCTGGAATAACTTCTTCGAAAAAGAATTCAGAATTCAAATTGCTATTGATTTCATGAATGAGTGAGGTTTTCTCTAAATCAAGACGAGCTTGACTTTGATATTTTACTGCTTCACGCACACGGTTGATAATATGAATAGCTTGTTCACGACTTGAAACGTTAGACTCTGTTAAAGCTTTTACAAGCTTAAGTTCTTTATAAATATCAGTAGATTTGTTGAAATGTTTTTTCAACAAAGTTTTAGATTTTAGAATATCAGAATCACGATTTTCTAAAATTGCTTTGCCGATATATCGAGTAAAGAATTCGTATAAAAGTCCTGTGTTTCGTTTCTTGTTGTGTTTTAGCTTTTGCATTGTTTTACCTTGCTTACAGATATATTAGATAGCTGCGTGCAGCGAGCTTGTTATTAAATAGAATCACTCTTCTGATTTCAATTCTTTTTCTAGCAACATTAATGCATCTTCTTCATCTTGTGTTGGATTATTTGTGTCTTCTTCCAAAACTTCAATTTCAGTTGTTGGTTTAACATTTCTGCTTGGAAACAAACTTTCATTCATTTTACGTAAACTTGTTTGCATTTCTTTTGAAATGCCAAAAGGAATAGCTCCTGTTCCAAACAATTCTTGCATCATGTTGTTTTCTAACATGAATTTTTTAGTTGAACTTAAGTCAAATGGATCTTTGCTATATCTGTTGTTTGTAATATCCAGCATCTTTTTAAAGTCTGGCATTACAAGTGCTCTATCACCTGTAAAAGCCTTGCTTCTTCTGGAGCGTCTAAAACTCTTGTCCAAGTTTGGTGTTGGATTAAATCTTATTGGAGAGCCGCTATTGTTAGATCCTTGATCTTCTTGACGTTTCTTTTCTCTTGTAGCCATAAGCTCACGCTCTTGCTCATGATTTTGTTGTTCAATTTTACGAACTTCTTTTTTATCTGGTGCGAATGGAGAAGTAGGAACTTTATAGTTGGCTGGATCAAAGATATCAATATTACTGTCAATGCTTTTATCGAAGGGAGGATTCTCTGCAATCTTTTTAAGTTCAGCCATCGCAACTTGATCTTGTTTAGCTTCTTGTCTAATGATGTTAATTTGTTCTGGTCTAAGACCAAGGATTTCACTTTGAATATAGTTGAAGCTTAACAAACCAGTTTCTTTTGATAGTTCCAAAGCTTTACCTGCAATTTCAAGCTTAGTAGAAATCAAAGCTAGTTTTTGTTGAACAGCAACAGTTGATGGGTTACTGAACTT
>JBAXLX010000513.1:0-1894 GCA_037134595.1 Pseudomonadota bacterium | reverse complement strand
CCGACGATATCTCGCTGCGCGTGACGCAGGGTGAGATCGTGGGGATTTTGGGGCCCAATGGCGCGGGCAAGACCACGTTGTTCAATCTGGTGGCGGGCACGGTGCAGCCCAATGCGGGGCGGGTGGTGTTTGCAGGGCACGATGTGACGGGGCTTGACGCTTCGGCGCGCTGCCGCATGGGCATTTCGCGCAGTTTCCAGATTCCGCACCCGTTCAACGGCATGACGGTTTATGAAAACATCCTCGTGGGGGCCACCTTCGGGCGCCCCAATTCCACGGCCCCCCATGCCCGCGCCGCCGAGGTCTTGCGCCTGACCGGCCTTGCGCGCCGCGCCAACGACAAGGCCGGATCACTGACCCTTCTGGAACGCAAACGGCTCGAGATGGCCCGCGCCTTGGCCACCGACCCCGCCCTGCTGTTGCTGGATGAAATCGCCGGCGGCTTGACCGAGCGCGAGTGCCAAGCGCTGCTGGATGCCGTGCGCGCCGTTCATGCCACGGGGGTGACGATTGTGTGGATTGAACACGTGGTTCACGCCTTGCTGTCGGTGGCACAGCGCTTGGTCGTGGTGGATTTTGGCGTCAAAATTGCCGACGGGCGTCCCGCCGAGGTTCTCGCCTCAAAGGATGTGCAGTCGGTCTATATGGGGGCCGACGCGCATGTCTGAGGGTTTGGCGGTTGAAAACCTTGAAAGCTTTTACGGCGATTTTAAGGCGCTGCATGGTGTGTCGCTGAAGGTGCAGCCCGGATCGGTGCTGGCGCTGATCGGGGCCAATGGGGCGGGAAAATCGACGCTGCTCAAGTCGATCTGCGGCTTGGTATCGCCCAAAGCGGGGCGCATCACGTGGCGGGGCCGCGACATCACGGGTCTGGGCGGCGCGCAAACCGTGGCCCTTGGCATCGCCATGGTGCCCGAAGGCCGCCGCCTGTTCAAATCGCTCTCGGTGGAAGAAAACCTGATCCTGGGCGGGCAGATTGGCCGCCCCGGCCCTTGGGGCTTGGCGCGGCTCTATGACCTTTTCCCAATTCTGCAAGAAAAGCGCCACCAACCGGCAACTTCGCTGTCGGGCGGGCAGCAACAGATGGTGGCCATCGGGCGGGCCCTGATGTCAAACCCCGATCTGGTGCTGTTTGACGAGCTAAGCCTAGGCTTGGCCCCCATCGTGATCAAAGACATCTACGCCCAATTGCCCAAAATCACCGGACAAGGGATGAGCGCGATTTTGGTTGAACAAGATGTCACCCGTGCTCTGGGCGCGTGCCAGCAGTTTTTGTGCTTGGCCGAGGGGCGGGTGTCTTTGTCAGGCGCGCCGCGCGATCACAGCCGCGATGCCATTTCCGCCGCCTATTTCGGAACCTAAGATGGATCTGGTGAACATCATTTTGCAAGGCGTTTTGGTCGGCGGGCTTTATGCGCTGTTTGCCGCCGGATTGTCGCTGATCTTTGGCGTGATGCGGCTGGTCAATATCGCGCATGGCGATTTGATCGTTCTGGCCGCCTATATCGCGATGGAGGTGATCAAACTGACCAGCCTGCCGCCGCTTGCAGCACTGGTCTTTGTGGTGCCGCTGATGGCCGCTTTTGGCTATGCCCTGCAGCGCGGCATTTTGAACCGCACCTTGGGGGGCGATTTGCTGCCGCCCTTGCTTGTCAGCTTTGGCCTGTCGGTGATCTTGCAAAACGGGCTTTTGGCGATCTTTACCGCTGACAGCCGCAAGCTGGATGCGGGCGTGCTGGAAACCGCCTCGGTCAGCGCGGGGGGGCTGTCGATTGGCCTGTTGCCTGCGCTGATGTTTGCAACGGCCGTGGCGGTCATCGCCGCGTTGCAATTCATGTTCTACAAAACCGCGCTTGGCCGCGCCCTGGAAGGGGTGGGTCATGCCCTGGTTGCC
>JBAXLX010000512.1:0-1903 GCA_037134595.1 Pseudomonadota bacterium | reverse complement strand
GCTGACGATCAAAGGCTCTGACATCCATGTCGATCTGACGGGCACGGCACCGCAAACCCCCAACAAGCCGATCAATATGCCCTTTGTGGGCACGGTCGACTGTGCCGTTTGGCTAACGCTGCGCTCGATCCTGTTGGACAGCGAGGTTTACGGCAATATCCCGCAAAACAGCGGCCTGACCCGCCCGATTACGATCTTTGCGCCCAAAGGCTGTCTGGCCAACCCGATCTTCCCAGCCCCCGTCATCGCCCGCTTCTGCCCCGGCAATGCGCTGGCCGACACGGTGATGAAAGCCATCGCCCCCGCGGTGCCCCGTCAAGTCAGCGCAGGCATCGGCAACCTGCGGGTTATGGCGTTTTCCGGCGTCTCGAACGGCAATCCTTGGGTCCATATGGAAATCATGGAAGGCGCTTACGGCGGGCGCTATGGCAAAGACGGGATGGATGCGGTCGACACGCTTTACGCCAACACCCGCAACAATCCGGTCGAGGATATCGAAAGCCACCTGCCCCTGCGCGTTCTGAACTATGAACTGCGCGAGAATGTGGCAGGCCCCGGCCAATGGCGCGGCGGCATAGGGTCGATCCGGTCGTTCGAACTGTTGCAAGACGGCGCGGTTTCGGTTGAAGGCGACGGTCAGCGCTTTAACCCTTGGGGCTTCATCGGCGGTTCCGACGGATCGCCTGCCAAGGTGGAACTCAGCCATCTTGACGGCAGCATGGAAAACCTGCCCTCGAAAATCCCGTATCGCCATCTCGCAAAGGGCGACCGGATCACGGCTTACGGGCCCTGCGGCGGCGGTTACGGCGACCCTATGGCGCGGGCGCCGGAAGATGTTCTGGATGATGTGCTGGATGGATTGCTGGACGCCGATATGGCGCGGGCGGCCTACGGCGTCATTGTGAACGACACCCGACTGGATCTTGCGGCAACGCAGGCTCTGCGCGGGCAAAAGGCATGAAGACCGAAGACTGAAAGTCCACCTTCCACCGGGTCATCTGTCAGATGGCCGCATTCAACAGGGATTGAACGACATGACATCGCTTCTTCGCACAACGTCGCTTGCAGCGGCGCTGGGACTTGCATCCTTCTCGGCCGCATGGGCCGAGGACGGCGTGGCCGCCGCCACCGCCGCCATCGCCAGCTACAGCGGCTTGCCGGCCTTTACCGCCCCTGGCCCGGCCTTTGACGCCAAGGCCTGCATGGCGGACAAAAAGATCTTCACGATCCCCGCCTCCAGCTCTATTCCCTTCATCAAGATCATCGCCGACCACAAAAGCGAGCTTGCCACCAAAATCGGCTTTGAGCATATGGTTTGGGAAAATCAGGGCGATCCGACGCAGTGGATTCAAGGGATCGAGCATGCCGTCAACAACGGCTTTAACCTTGTCAGCCTGCTGGCCGGTGCCGACCCGCGCTTTTTTGAACCGCAAGTGGCCGCTGCCCAAGCCGCAGGGCTTAAGGTTGTCACCTCGCACCTGACCGGATTAGAGCAAGACCCGCCGGCCGGTGTCGATGCGGCAACGGCAATTGACTATAAGCAAGCGGGCAGGTTGATGGCCGATTGGACCATCTCTAAGACCGGCGGCAAGGTAAACGCGCTGGTTCTCGTCTCGAATGAGGCGCTTTCGACCGATTCCATCGTGTCAGGCCTGACCGAGGCCTTCACGACCAACTGCCCCGAGTGCAAGTTCGAGATTGTGAACATTCCAATCATCGACTGGGCCACCAAGATCCAGCCAACGGTGGCGGGTGCGCTGCAATCGAATGCCGAGCTGAACTATGTCATCCCGATCTATGACAGCATGTCCACCTTTGTCACCCCCGCCATCGCCATCGCGGGCAAGGGTGATGCCGTCAAGGTCGCCACGTTCAACGGCACGCCCTTTGCGCTGGATATGAT
>JBAXLX010000511.1:0-1914 GCA_037134595.1 Pseudomonadota bacterium | reverse complement strand
CCAGCCGGACGGATCGGCCGGAAAAGTTCATGGGCTTTCACTTCATGAACCCCGTGCCCGTGATGCAACTGGTGGAACTGATCCGCGGGATAGCCACAGATCAGGCCACATGGGACAGTCTGCACGAGGTCGTCGCCCGCCTGGGCAAAACCGCCGCGAGTGCCGAGGACTTTCCCGCCTTCATCGTCAACCGCATCTTGATGCCGATGATCAACGAGGCGGTTTATACGCTGTATGAGGGCGTGGGGTCGGTCAAATCCATCGACGAAAGCCTGAAGCTGGGGGCCAATCATCCAATGGGGCCGCTGGAACTGGCCGATTTCATCGGGCTGGACACCTGCCTTGCCATCATGAACGTGCTGCACGAAGGCTTGGCTGATACCAAATACCGCCCCTGCCCCCTGCTGACCAAATATGTCGAGGCGGGCTGGCTGGGCCGCAAGACCCAGCGCGGTTTTTACGATTACCGCGGCGATGTGCCGGTTCCAACGCGCTAAAAGCGGGGGGTTCACACCCCCGCACCCCCGTGGGATATTTGGGCAAGTATGAATGAAGTTAGCGTTGGCTGACCACTTTCAGGCGGTTTAGATCATAGCAATGCCAACAAGGCGGGAGTCGGCCAGCCATCGGCGGGCAGGCCCAAGCGCTTTTGTTCGGCCTGCACGGCGGAACGGGTGGCAGCGCCCAGAACACCGTCCGCCTTGCCCATGTCGTAGCCGCGCTTGGCCAGTTTCTTTTGCAGCGCAATCATCTGATCTGTGGTTAGGCCCGCATCGGGTGTGCCTGCCTCATAGGGGGCTGCGCCTGCGATACGCGCGGCGAAATGGGCGGCGGTGGTGACATAGGTGAAGCTTTTGTTCCATTCAAACAACACTTTGAAATTGGGATAGACCAAGAACGCCGGACCATGCCTCCCCTGCGGCAGGATCAGCGAGGCGGGCAAGGCGGCCATCGTCCCTGACCTTGGGGTCACACCCATCGCCTGCCACGCCGCAGCGGGCAATTCGGTGTCCAAGCCTGATTGCGACCAATCCATCATCTGGGGCACGCGGACCTCTTGCATCCACGGTTCACCCGCGCGCCAGCCGTAAAATTGCAGCATATGCGCCAGCGACACGATGGCATCGGGGGCAGATGTGGCCAGCGTGATCAGCCCATCACCGTCGCCATCCTCGCCGCGCTCCAAGATGTCGCGGGGCAGCATCTGGACCATGCCAATCTCGCCCGCCCAAGCGCCTTTGGTCTGGCCGGGGGTGAAATCTCCCTTCTCCGTCAAGGCGATGGCCGCCATGACTTGGGGCTGAAACACCTCGGGGCGGCGGCAGTCATGGGCGAGGGTAATAAGGGCATTGCGGGTGTCAAAATCGCCCTGCACTAGGCCGAAATCGGTTTCAAAGGCCCAAAAAGCCAGAATAACGCCGCGCGAGACGCCAAATTTCTGCTCGGCGGCAGAAAATGCCGCGTCATATTTGCGCGCATAAATCGCGGCATTCTCGATGCGGTTTTTCGAGATCAGCGCGGTGGAAAAGTCGATGAAAGTCTTGCGAAAGATGCCTTGCGCGTGGTCGGCCTTGATCACGGCAGGGTCAATCTGCGCCCCGTCCAGCACCGCATGGATGGCGCGGTCGGGCAGGCCAAGGGCTGCGGCTTCTGCCGCCATATCCTGCAAGAAGGCCGCAAAATCACCGCCGCAGGGCGCGGCTTGCACGGGGCAGGCCAGTGCTAACAGGGCAAGAAGAGCAAAACGTTGCATCGGCAGGTCATCCTTTTGCAATATCTTTCCCAGTGTACCTCATGGGCCGCTTCTGGGAAATGCCGATTTCTTGTGACGCAAAAGCCACACGAAACGGACAAAAGCGCAACAGACCCCAGTTGCCTTGTCTTTCCAACCGATGCCGTCAAACTGACCAGAAC
>JBAXLX010000510.1:0-1917 GCA_037134595.1 Pseudomonadota bacterium | reverse complement strand
GCATCTTTCGACACCAGACCTGCGTACTGGTGCGGAGGGTCACCATTGTCCTCAAGTGCATTCACGACTATCGCGTGCCGCGCTGTTTTTCTCACACGTCACAACCGCCGCTATTGCACGCGCAACGCGGCCAGTCCGCGCTTAATCCGAAAAGCCGTTGTTTTCAGCGCGAGCTTTGGCTTCCATGAGCGTTTTTGCTAGGCGCTCGGTCACTGGAACGCTCTTGGCGAGATTTTGAACAGTTGCCAGCGCCTGCACCTCCGATGTGGTGAGTACCGTGTCTACTGCGTTCCAGTCTTGTAACCGCTGCCAGTAGCCCGCCTCCCGCAGCTTTTGCGCATCGATTTGCGTTGTGATCCCTTTGTTCTCTTTGTGAATCGTCACACCATCCCGAGTTTGCGTATGGTACGAATGCGCTGTCATCAAAAGGGGCTGCAGGGACTCGGGGATAGGCAGCCTTTGATTCTTTACATAGTCCCAGCACCTGGGCTCTTTAAACCATTGGCCCAGATTTCCCCACTGCGCCCTTGAAGACCTTTCCTCCGCGCGTTTGGCCAAGTTGTAGACCTTCTTCGCTAAATCAAGCAGTTCCCGAATTACCAACTCCGGCACTGCCTGCTCGGCAAATATCGTTACTAAGTTGATGCGCTTCCCATTGTCCTCTGCGAGATGAAATGTCATCGCCAAGGTGTACGCGAGAATATTGAGGCGATAACCGTCATACCACGGTTCCCGAGTGATCGCGGCCTCCAGCGCCCGGTAGATAATTGCCACTCCGACTATCCGCTTGAAAAACACCGCATTGCATTCTTCAGGCTTGCTTGCGTAGGTTGCCTCAATCGTCTCAGCAAATTTTTTAAAATTTTTCTGAGCACCTTGGCTAACGAAATGCGGAAGTTGTTCCCAGCATGACCAGTATTTGGCGAAGTCGGTTTTATCGATCAATTGTTCCTTGGGGAATTTTTGATCGAACTTTCGTAGCTCGGCGGCGCTTAACGCCTTTCGCTCGTTGGCGTAATGCTTCCTCGCACGTTCGTAGAACCAGTAGGTTTGCCTAGTTCCGCCGCCACTCTTAGATGCCCCTACCCGTCGCGCTAATTTGTCCATTTCGCGATGGAAAGGATGGTTCGCAAACAAGTCCGAATCGGAGACCTTGTTCTGCGAATTTGCAAATCGGGCAACGTTGCTCACGAACTCGTCGAAATGCTCAGCGTTGGTTTCGGAAATCACCGAAAGCTTCATCTGAACGCTGACTTTCGACAGGTCAGCCTTATATTTTTTCTTTGCCCAGAACAAGGACGCGGTTGTTTGCCCGCCGTTTACGATTTGAAGCTCTTTTAAAGACACAATCGCCGTTTGCTTGGCGTTCAGTTCAACGTGCGACGCGGTGGCGGTTAGCCCATTGTTGTACGCGAAAAACATCTCCGGCTTGTTCTGGATTGTCGCCCGAATGCCACGATTGACCTTGCCGGAATCAGAAAGAAACCCGCGAACGTTTGTCTCAAGCAAACGGGCCCCAAAGCGGCCATAAAGTTCCGCCAGCATTGATGCTGGCAAAACGCACAGGAAGGACTGGTAAGAAGCCCCTGCCGACTCAGTTCGCAGACAGGGCAACGCCCCGCCGAAGTCAGCTTCGAGATTAATCTCAATGGGGTCGTCACCATTTGACGACAATTCGAATAATCTCTGAATGTCCCAAATTTGAAACTCGCAGGGCAAGCCTGCGAGAGCATCGGAGGGCAGGGCTTTGGCGCGGTCACTCAGTTGGCTATCAGTGACGATTAGGAGCCTTAGCTTTGTGATGCTCGCCCGATTTGCCGTGACCAGCGCTCGGAAATCCGTTACTGCCGAATCGGCGGGCAGGCGATCAGCCAATCCGCCGGCGGCAACTTCTTCCACGAATGCCATAAGCATCCG
>JBAXLX010000509.1:0-1930 GCA_037134595.1 Pseudomonadota bacterium | reverse complement strand
GGTCGAGGCCCGCGCCCCCCCCCTGCCCCCCGACCGCGACGGCTGGTTTCCAGGCCTGATCAAAGCAGCAATCGCCCCGTTTCGCACGGTTCTGGCCGTTGGTGACACCGCCGCCCGCGCCCTGCGCAAAGCCGGGGTCGAAGAGGACAGGCTGCAAAACCTAGGTCGCATGGAAGAGGCCAGCTGCGCCCTGCCCCATATCGAATCCGACCGCGCCGCCTTGGCGCATATTCTGGCAACGCGCCCTGTCTGGCTTGCCGCCGATGTCGCCCCCGAGGAAGAGGCCGCCGTCATCGCCGCCCACCGCGATGTGCTGCGGCTGGCGCACCGCTTGGTGTTAATCCTTGTCCCCCAAGACCCCGCCCGCAGCACCGCCCTTGCCGCAAGGCTTGAGGCCGAGGAAGGCTGGCACGTCGCCAACCGTGCCCGCGATGAAGAGCCGCAGAACGAGACAGAGGTCTATATCATGGACAGCGCCACCGACTACGGCCTGTGCTACCGTCTGGCCCCCGTGACCTTTCTGGGCGGCAGTCTGGAGGGCGAAGGCTGTGCGCGCAACCCGATGGAGGCGGCGGCGATGGGATCGGCCATTTTGTACGGCCCAAGGGCAGGCCAATACGGCGCGGCCTATGCGCGGTTGGGGGCGGCACGCGCCGCGCGGATGGTGGGGTCGGCCAGCGATTTAGGCTTGGCCTTGGGCGATCTTTTGGCCCCCGACCGCGCCGCACGCCAAGCGCAGGCGGCGTGGATGATCACGTCCGAAGGGGCAGAGGTGACGGCCAGTGTGCTGGAAAGAGTGCGCGCCATTCTGGATGGGGGGAGCTGATGCAAGCGCCTAGATTCTGGATGAATACGCCCGAACGCCCGGGGCTTGCAGCACGGCTTTTGGCCCCCTTGGGCTGGGTATACGCTGCCGCCACCGCGCGGCGCGTGGCGCGACTGCCGCTGTACCGCGCGCCTGTGCCGGTGATCTGCATCGGCAATCTGAACGTGGGCGGCACGGGCAAAACGCCCACGGCCATCGCTTTGATCGGGCGCTTGACCGCTCAAGGCCGCAAGGTCGCCGTGGTCAGTCGCGGCTATGGCGGCAGCCTTGCGGGGCCTTTGCAGGTGATCGAGGCAAAACACACCGCTCACGAGGTCGGTGACGAGCCTTTGCTTCTGTCCGCCTTTGCGCCCACCTTTGTCGGCCGCGACAGGGCCGCCGCTGCGCGCTTGGCCGTGGCATCGGGGGCCGATGTGATCGTGATGGATGACGGGTTTCAGAACCCCGATCTGGCCAAGGACTTGTCGATCCTTGTGGTCGATGCCGCGCAAGGCTTTGGCAACCAGCGCTGCCTGCCCGCAGGCCCGCTGCGCGAACCGGTCAGCGCGGGGATCAAACGCGCCGATGTGCTGCTGTCTTTGGGCGATAGGGCGGCGCAAGACCTGTTCTCGACCCGGTGGCCAAGCCTGCCCATCCCCCGCCTGACAGGGCAGGTCAGCCCCTTGCCCATGGGCATGGCATGGGGCGGGGCGCGCGTTATCGCCTTTGCAGGCATCGGCAACCCCGCCCGCTTTTTCGCCACCTTGCGCGCCACGGGGGCCGAAGTCTTGCGCGAAGTGGCGTTGGACGATCACCAACCCCTGACTGAAGCCTTGATCAAACGGCTGGAACTGGAAGCCCTTGCGCGCGGGGCCCAACTGGTGACGACCGAAAAAGACGCCGTCCGCCTGCCGCGCCACTTTCGCACCCAAGTGCTGACGCTGGTCGTGCGCTTGCAGATTGCCGATTGGGGGCCGTTGGAGAGCAAACTGGCGGGGCTTTTCGCGGAAATCCCGCAGGTCTGAGGGACCTGAGGTCTACGACGCTGGAGGGTTTCACACCCTCCAGACCTCCCGTGGAGTGTATGGGCCTCGGTGAAGGGGGGTTCGGGGGGATTGCTGTGAG
>JBAXLX010000508.1:0-1957 GCA_037134595.1 Pseudomonadota bacterium | reverse complement strand
ACCCCTCTTACCTGGTTGAAAACCAGGTGTCCTAACCGATAGACGAACGGGCCACTGTCGGTGAGAGGCTGTCTAATCAAGCTCATCGGGCGGCGCAAGAGGAAATTTACGCCTTAGGCAAAGGCCGCGTCCTCCAAGCGAAACTGCGGTTTTGACCTACCGTTCCAATGGTTGATTTCCAACCGCCCTGCCAGATGCAGGCGGCGATGGCCGGCACCTTCCAGCGCCGCGCCGAGGGGCGTGTCAAAAGCGTTGAACAAGACGCTCTCTACCCGAGCGCCCATACCATCGCCAAAGGTCAGCCGCAGGTGATCGCTGCCCATGCGGCGTGTGGTGACGCTTTGGTCGGCAAACGCAAAACGCGGGGCAGGGGAGGATGCCCCGAAAGGGCCCGCCTGTTCGATCTGCTCGATCAGCTCGACGGTGGCGGCAGTGGGCAACAACAGGGCCGTGATCTCTAGGTCGCCCGCGCCTTGGCGGCCCGCCCCTTGACGCGCCAGAAGGGCGTCGAGCCGTTCCATAGCGGGCAAGAGTTGCGCGCGCGTCAGGGTTAGACCTGCGGCCATCTTATGCCCGCCCCCTTTCAGGATCAGGCCCTCGGCTGCAAGGCGTTGGATCGCCGAGCCAAGGTCAACGCCTGAAATAGACCGGGCCGATCCTTTGCCGATATCGCCTTCGAACCCGATCACCACGGCTGGCTTGTGCAAAGCCTCTTTCACCCGCGCGGCGACAATGCCCACCACGCCGGGGTGCCAGCCGTCTTCGGCGGCCCAAGCGAGTGCGCCCTCTGGCCCATGCGCCTCAACTTGCGCCAAGGCCAGTTCACGCACCTGTGCCTCGATCAGGCGGCGTTCTGTGTTGAGCGTTTCAAGACGGGCGGCGAGGGCGGCCGCTTCGCCGTCTTGATCGGTGGCAAGCAGCCGTGCCCCCAGATCTGCTTGCCCAATGCGGCCCCCTGCATTGATACGCGGCCCCAAAACAAAGCCCAAGGCATAGGATGTCGGGGCCTGATCCAGCCGCGCCGAATCGGCCAAGGCGCGAAGGCCCACCCTTTCGCGCCGCGCCATGACCTTCAAACCCTGTCGAACAAAGGCGCGGTTGACGCCGATCAGGGGGGCTACATCGGCCACCGTGGCAAGGGCCACAAGATCCAGCAGCGCCATAAGGTCGGGCCCGTGTTGGCCATGCGCTTTCAAGCGGCGGTTGGCTTCAACCAAGGTCAGAAAAACAACGGACGCGGCGCAGAGATGGGCCAGATCGCCGCTTTCATCCTGACGGTTGGGGTTCACGACGGCAAAAGCCCGCGGCAAAACGTCCGCCCCTAGGTGATGGTCGAGCACAATCACATCGCACTGGGCTGCCGCGATCGGGTCATGGCTTAATGTGCCGCAGTCAACGCACAAGATCAGGTCATGCGCAGCGCCAAGGGCCGCCATAGCTGGCACATTGGGGCCGTAGCCTTCGTCAATCCGGTCCGGGATGTACAGGGTCGGTGTCAGGCCAAAGTGCCTCAGCCAAACGATAAGAAGCGCTGCCGATGCGCCGCCATCCACATCATAATCGGCAAATATCGCGATCCGCTGACCTTGGGTGACGGCCTGCAAAAGGCGCGCCGCAGCCTTGTCCATGTCGCGCAACGACAGGGGTTCTGGCAAAAGATCGCGCAAGGCCGGGGACAGGTAGGCCAAGGCCCCCTCCGGCCCAACGCCGCGCAGCACCAGCGTCTGGCACAGGGCGGCTGGCAGGCGGGTGGTTTGCCCCATAGCCTCGGCCAAGCGCGCCGACTGCGGCGTCGGGCCTGACCAACGCCGCCCGGTCAGCGAGAGATCGACGTTCAGAAATGCGCTCATCGTCTAGGGATGGCGCAAGTTGGTTGGTTGCGCAAGAGAGCGACGCAGCCACGGTCTTGGGGCCTTGGCGGGTTGGGAATGAACAGCGATGGTCAGATGCCGACGTC
>JBAXLX010000507.1:0-1976 GCA_037134595.1 Pseudomonadota bacterium | reverse complement strand
GATCATCTCGACCATGTCGTGGGCGGCGACATCGGGCTGCTCGTCGCTGCGGTCATCGCGGTATTCGGAGCGGTAGTCCCCGCGATCCCCCTGACCACGCTCGCGCGGTTGGCCGGATGGCGGATAAGACGGCTGGCGGCTTTCTTGTTCGGCGGCCAGCTCGCGGTTGGCTTCGGCCAGAAGCCGTGTGTAATGTTCAGCATGTTGCAGAAAGTTTTCAGCGGCGACACGGTCGTTGGACAGCTGCGCATCGCGGGCGAGAAACTGGTATTTCTCGATCAACTGGGCCGGGGTGCCACGCACCTTGCCGTCGGGGCCCGAACTGTCGAACACCCGGTTGATGATGTTACCGAGCGTGCGTGGGCGGTTCGTCTTCGAACGCGAACGGGACTTGGAAGAGCGCATGTTGTCCTTTGATCCACTTGTCCTGCGCCCCATCGCCTTGATCAAAACGACCAGCAGTACCATCAGCGAGAGGCGGGCATCCGCAGGCTTCGTGGCGACCAGAATGGCCTTCCGCGTCAGATTGCGTGAGCCTGACTAACCACAGGTCAACCAAGTGGGCAAGAAGAAAGTGACACAGATTTTAAACAACACGACCTCAGAGCGAAATCTACGCAGCGGTCTGCAAAGGTTTGCGCGCACTGACCACCCGGTCGCGGCCGTCAAGATCAAGGCCGGTGTGGATGTTTTCCAAGCCTTGGGCCGCCAAAAGGGCGCTGACGGCGGCGGCTTGGGTCGGCCCGATCTCTAGCAAAATCCGTCCGCCCGGCGTCAGGCGCGCCGGGGCGCTGGCGGTAATGCGGCGGTAGGCGTCTAACCCGTCACCGCCGGGGGTCAGGGCGGCGGGGGGCTCCCAGTCGCGCACTTCGGGGGCAAGGGCGGCCATTTCGGCCTGCGCGATATAGGGCGGGTTCGACACGATCAGATCATAGCTGCCCGTCACCGCACGCAGCCAATCCGAGGCGAGAAAACTGGCCCGCGTCACACCGTGGCGCATAGCGTTGCGGGCGGCCACGCGCAGGGCCGCGTCAGAGATATCAACCCCAAGCCCCGTGGCCATGGGCATGGCCAACAGGGCCGAAATCAGGATGCAGCCCGATCCTGTGCCAAGGTCAAGCATCTTCACAAAGGGCTGGGCGATGGCCTGTTGCACCAGAACCTCGGTTTCAGGGCGCGGGTCCAGCGTGTCGCGGGTCACTTCAAAGCTGCGGCCCCAGAACAGGCGCTCGCCCAAAATCTGCGCCATGGGCTGGCGGGCAGAGCGCTTGGCGATCAGGCCGGCGAAGGTTTGGGCTGCGCCCGCCGAGATCGGGTCTTGCAGATGCAGCGTCAAGCGGTCGGCGGGAACGCCCATGGCCTTGGCCAGCAACAAGCGGGCGTCGCGGGGGGCATCTTCGATGCCTGCGGCGCGCAAGGTGGCTATGGCGTCGCGCAGCGCTAGGGTCGCGCTCATTCCGCGTCGGCCAAGCGGGCGGCGTGGTCATGGGCGGTCAGGGCGTCGATCACCTCGGTCAGGTTGCCTTCCATGATCTGGCCCAAGGAATAGAGCGTCAGGTTGATGCGGTGGTCGGTCATGCGACCTTGGGGGAAGTTATAGGTGCGGATGCGTTCCGAACGGTCGCCCGAGCCGATCTGCGCTTTGCGGTCGGCGGAGCGTTCGGAAGATATCCGCTCGCGTTCTAGCTCGTACAGCCGCGCACGCAGCACCGCCATGGCATTGGCGCGGTTTTGGTGTTGGGATTTTTCCGACGAGGTGACGATGATGCCGGTTGGCAAATGGGTGATGCGCACGGCGGAATCGGTGGTGTTGACGTGCTGGCCACCCGCACCGGACGAGCGCATGGTGTCGATGCGGATGTCAGAGGCGGGAATGTCGATATCGACCTCTTCCGCCTCGGGCAGCACGGCCACCGTGGCGGCAGAGGTGTGGATGCGCCCGCCCGCTTCGGTTGTGGGCACGCGCTGCACGCGGT
>JBAXLX010000506.1:0-1979 GCA_037134595.1 Pseudomonadota bacterium | reverse complement strand
GAACTGACCCGTTCGGCTGGCGGGAAAGACGGCGTCAGCAGCCAACCCCGCGCGCCCGCCCCCTTGATGGATGCCGGAACCGGAGAGGCGATCAAGCAATGACCTTTACCATCCTTTCCCTGACCGCCGCCTACGCCCTTGTGGCAGCACTGGTGGCCTATTTGCTGGTGCTGACACGGCTGCATTGGGTGCTGAAAGCCGCCGCCACACTGGCGACCGTGGCGTTGATTGTGATGACCTTTTTTGGGATAGGTGAGTTGCGCGGTTTGCCGTCAGACGGCCCGCTTCCCTCCAGTTTCCGGATGCTTTGGGCACAAGTGATTGAACCCAACCCGTTGCAGGGCGAAAAGGGCCATGTGTTCTTTTGGCTGCAAATGCTGGACAGTGCCAACTTCCCCGTGGGCCAGCCGCGCGCCTATCAATTGGCCTATTCCGACGATCTCAAGATCAAAGTCGGCGAGGCGATGGGCAAAATCAAGCAAGGCGACGAGATCCAAGGCAAGATAGACGCCAAGAAAGCCCTGCCCCAAGAGACAGCCGAAGCCTTGGCACAAGAGATCCAAACCGGCGTTCGCGATGCGCGCGTGGGCGGGTCTTCGACCGTGGGCGAAAGGATTATGACCTTTGACGCCAGCATGTTGACCTTTGCGCCTGAAGCAGCGCCCCTGACCCCCGGCAAGGCACCGTAAGTCTTAAAGCGGCTTAGCGGCGGTGAGGGTTATATAGGCTTCGGTCAAATCCGTGGCCTGCGC
Source organism: Pseudomonadota bacterium (assembly GCA_037134595.1). Lineage (GTDB taxonomy): Bacteria > Pseudomonadota > Alphaproteobacteria > Rhodobacterales > Rhodobacteraceae > Stagnihabitans. The sequence goes on along the minus strand of JBAXLX010000506.1, from coordinate 1,227 downwards.
CATTTGCATCAATTCAGCGGGCGTGCCATCGGCCTTCACCTCGCCCTTGATCAGCAAAACGATGCGGTCGGCGCCCTCGACCTCTTCCAGCAAATGGGTGGCCCAAAGCACCGAAAGCCCGGTTTTGGCGACGATCTCGTGGATATGCGTCACCAGATTGCGCCGCGAGGTGGCATCTAGCCCGGCAGTTGGTTCATCCAGCAGCAGAATTTTCGGTTCGGGCAGCAGGGCGCGGGCAATCTCGGCGCGGCGCTGGTTGCCGCCCGACAGGCTGCGCACCGGTTTGTCAAGCAGGGAAACGACGTCCATCATCTCAGACACCGCGATGATGCGCTCTTTCAGGCGCTGGCCGAACAGGCCGAACAGACCGCCAAAGAATTTCAGATTGGCGCGCACCGAAATGTCGGCATCCAAAGACCGCGCTTGAAAGACGATGCCCAATTGGCCCAAAATTTCGGCCGAATTGGACCGGTAGTTCAGACCAAACAGGTCGACTGTGCCGGCATCCGGGGCAAAAAGGCCGGCGGCAATTTGAAACAGGGTCGATTTCCCTGCGCCGTTCGGCCCCAGCAGCCCGACGAATTCGCCGCTTTGGATGCTTAAACTCACCCCCCGCAGCGCTGGCACGCCACCATAAGCCTTGGCGACATTTGCCATATGAAAGGCGGCAGGCTTGGATGGGTTCATCATGCGGGCTCTCCCATTGCGGTTTCGATGCGGTCTTCATAGGCGATGATCTGCGTGCGACTTCGCTGGGCCGGGTGGGCATCAAGGGCCAAGTCGGCCACGATCTGCACCGGTCGTCCTGCGATGATCACCACACGGTGCGCCAAGCGGGCGGCATCTTGCGGATCATGGCTGACAAGCACGCCCGTAGCCCCGCTTTGCGCGATCAAGGCTGTGACCAACGCCTGAAGCTCGCGCACCACCACGCGGTCGAGCGAGACAAAGGGCTCGTCAAGCAGCATAAGACGGGGGTTGACCAACAAAGCCCGTGCCAGACCCAACCGCCGCTGCATTCCGCCAGACAATTGGCGGGGCCATTTGTCTTGCACATCCGCCAAACCCGTGGCGGCCAAAGCCCGGGCTACGACCTCGTCGCTCACATCCGGGCGAACCGCGCGCAGATTGTCCGCACAGGTCAGCCATGGCAGCAGCCTTGCATCTTGAAACACCAAGCCGGGCACGGGCGCCAAGGGTGCGGGGCGGCCATCAACCAAGGCTTGC
>JBAXLX010000505.1:0-2001 GCA_037134595.1 Pseudomonadota bacterium | reverse complement strand
AGTTGTGAACATGGCGGGCGGCGGGTGACGCGGACGGACTGGGATGGGTCTATCACCGTTCTGGCCGACAGCTATCAGGGCAAGCCCTTCAACAGCCCCAATGATGTGATTGTGGCCAAGGATGGCGCGATCTGGTTCACCGATCCACATTACGGGATCATGACCGATTACGAGGGCTTCAAGTCGCCGCAGGAACTGCCCTGTTCGGTCTATCGCATCGCCCCCGATGGCGGGGTAGAGGCGGTGATTACGGATATGGCCTGCCCCAACGGTCTGGCCTTTAGCCCGGATGAAAGCCGTCTTTATGTGGCCGATACCGGGCGGATGTTTTCCGGCGATCCGCAGCATATCAAGGTGTTTGACATGGTGGGCGGGCGTCCGGTCAATGGGCGGCTGTTTCACACCATCGCGCCGGGATGTGCGGATGGGATTCGGGTGGATACGGATGGCAACCTCTGGTCATCCGCCGCCGATGGGGTGCATTGCATCGGGCCGGATGGGCGGTTGTTGGGCAAGATTTTGGTGCCGGAAACCGTGTCGAACATCTGTTTCGGCGGGCGGGCCAAGCATCGGTTGTTCATCACCGCGACGACCAGCCTTTATTCGGTGATCCTCAATCGGCGCGGCGTGCAGTGGCCCTGATTTAGACCGTCTCACCCGGAACCAACCGGGTGGGCACCACCGTCACCTCTGTCACCGCAGCACCCGTCAGGCGGGCGACCAGCGCCTCGGCCGCCGCTTTGCCGATGGCAGTGGTGGGCACCATCGTCGTCGTCAGGCGGCGCGGGAGGATCGAGGCCGCCTCCATCCCGCCCCAACCGGCGATGCCGATGTCCTCGGGCACGCGCAGACCCCGTGCTTGGCAAAAGGCCAGACCGCCAATCGCCATCTCATCATTGTGGAAATAGACGGCATCCAGATCGCCCCGGCGGGATAGCAGCGTCTCCATCCCGTAATACCCGGCATAAAATCCGGGGGCGTCGTGCAACACCTCGGCGTCTGCCAAGGGATGGCCTGCCTGCGCCAAGGCGGCGCGGAACCCCTCCAGCCGCGCCGCGCCCATCACATCGGCGCGGGCCAAAGCACCGACAAACCCCGCCCGCCGCCGCCCGCGCCGGATCAGGTGCAGCCCCATTTCCGCGCCGCAATCGTGGTGGGAAAAGCCCACCGCCATGTCGATGGGGCTGGTGGTCAGGTCCCAGATTTCCACCACCGGCAAGGCAGTCTTACGCAACAGGTCCACCGTGCCGGTGCTATGGGTGCGGCCGGACAGAATCACACCCGCCGGACGCCAACTGACCAGTTGGCGCACCCAGGCCTCTTCCTCATCGGTGGCGTGGTTGTTGGCCCCGATCATCAGTTGAAACCCCAACCGCGTCAGCGCCCGGTCCACCCCGTCGAGCACATGACCGAACAGACCCGAGGTCAGGCGCGGCACGCACATCCCCACCAAGGTACTGGCCTGTTCCGCGCCAAAGGCCGCCGCCAGTCGGTTGGGAATATAGCCAAGATTTTCGGCCACTTGCATCACCCGCGTCCGGGTGTCGTCGGAAAATCCCGACCCGCCGCGCAAGACGCGGCTGACCGTCATCTTTGAAACTCCAGCCGCGCGGGCGATGTCTTCGAGGTTGGCTTTCATTGCAGGATCACGGCTTATGTTATCGATAACTTTTTTCTTGACAGCAGGCGGGGGTCAGGCCCACCATGCCTACGTTACCGGTAAACCTATGGAGGGGGAGGCCGGTCACGCAAGGGGGGATTTCGATGCAACCGTCAGCGGACGGCCTGTTGTTTGATCGGATCGTGAAGTCCTTTGGCGGGACCCGCGCGCTGAAAGGCGTGTCGCTAAAGGTCGAACGCGGTGAGATCGTGGCCCTGCTTGGCGAAAACGGTGCGGGCAAATCCACCCTGATCAAGGTGCTGGGCGGCATCCATCGCCCGGACGAGGGCGGCGTGTTCATCGACGGCACCGCTTATGCGCATGAGGCTGGGAAATCGGGG
>JBAXLX010000504.1:0-2003 GCA_037134595.1 Pseudomonadota bacterium | reverse complement strand
GCAACCAAAGCGGCAACCGACTGGCCTGTGACATGCATCTTTTGACGGTCGATGCCGATGTGGTGCAAAACCTGCTGTACTGCATCAAGCGGTGCGACCTTGATCTGGCCGGCATCGCATCCTCGGCCTATGTGTCGGGGATTGCCGCATTGGTCGAGGATGAGCGTGAATTGGGCGCTGCGTGCATCGATATGGGCGGCGGTTCCACCGGCCTGTCGATCTTTATGAAAAAGCACATGATCTTTTCGGATGCAGTGCGGTTGGGCGGTGATCATATCACATCAGATATCGCCCAATGTCTGCACGTGCCTCTGGCTGTGGCCGAACGCATCAAGACAAAACATGGCGGGGTGCATGCCACCGGTATGGATGACCGCGAAATGATCGAGATCGGCTCTGACACTGGCGATTGGGATAAAGACCGCCGCCAAGTCAGTCGCACGGAATTGATCGGCATCATTCGGCCACGGGTGGAAGAGATTTTAGAGCAAGCCGCCGAACGGCTGGCGGTGGCAGGCTTTGCCCACTTGCCCAGCCAACAAATCGTGCTGACCGGTGGGGCCAGCCAGATCCCCGGACTGGATGGTTTGGCCAGCCGGATTTTGGGCCAACGCGTGCGCATGGGTCGCCCGTTGCGGGTGCAGGGTCTGCCGCAAGCCGCGACGGGACCGTCTTTTGCCTCGACCGTCGGCCTATGCCTGTTTGCCGCCCATCCCCAAGATGAATGGTGGGATTTCGACATTCCCGCCGAGCGCTATCCGGCGCGGTCGCTCAAACGGGCGCTGAAATGGTTTAGAGACAACTGGTGATCCCCAATATGGTGCGATTAAGCCGACATGGCGTGGCTTTTGCGAACTTATTACCCACATTTTGTGGTGGATGTGCGGTTTTTTAGTGACGTCTCGCTGCAGTATGTCTAGGATTAGATAAGGTCGACGCGGTGCAATTTTGATCAGCGTCGACAAGAAGACGAACGTTATAAAGGCAGCGCGGGGCCGCTGCTTCACAACAAGAAACGGCGGGACGTGAAATGGCTTTGAACCTTACATTCAGTGCAGAGCGCGACGACTTGAAGCCGCGTATCACGGTATTCGGCGTCGGTGGCGCCGGGGGCAATGCGGTCAATAACATGATCGACAAGAAACTCGAAGGTGTCGAGTTTGTGGTGGCCAACACCGATGCGCAGGCCCTGCAGCAAAGCCGCTCGGCGCACAAAATCCAGATGGGTCCGAAAGTAACGGAAGGGCTGGGGGCGGGTGCCCGCCCGTCGGTGGGTTCGGCTGCCGCCGAAGAGTCGATTGAAAAAATCGTGGATCATCTGGCCGGCGCGCATATGTGCTTTATCACCGCTGGCATGGGCGGGGGAACCGGCACCGGCGCTGCTCCGATCATCGCACAAGCCGCGCGCGAGTTGGGTGTGCTGACCGTGGGTGTGGTCACCAAGCCCTTCCAGTTCGAAGGCAACAAGCGGATGCGTCAAGCCGAAGAGGGGATTGAGGCGCTGCAAAAAGTCGTCGACACCCTGATCGTTATTCCCAACCAGAACCTGTTCCGGCTTGCCAATGAACGCACCACCTTTACCGAAGCCTTCGCGATGGCCGACGATGTGCTGTACCAAGGTGTTAAAGGCGTGACCGATCTGATGGTGCGCCCCGGTCTGATCAACCTAGACTTCGCCGATGTGCGCGCCGTGATGGACGAGATGGGCAAAGCCATGATGGGTACGGGCGAAGCCTCTGGCGACGACCGTGCGGTTCAGGCGGCAGAAAAGGCGATTGCCAACCCGCTGTTGGACGAAATCAGCCTGCACGGCGCCAAGGGTGTGCTCATCAACATCACGGGTGGCTATGATCTCACCCTGTTTGAACTGGACGAAGCCGCCAATATCATCCGCGAAAAAGTGGACCCAGACGCGAATATCATCGTGGGCTCCACATTGGACACCACGATGGAAGGCGTGCTGCGCGGCGGCCCAGCTGCGGTGTTGATGCTGGATGTCGATC
>JBAXLX010000503.1:0-2019 GCA_037134595.1 Pseudomonadota bacterium | reverse complement strand
GCAACAACCCGAATCCAAGCCCAAAAAAAAGATTAAAAATCACAATCAATTTGAATCTTCTACGAGGTGTGGCCATCAAATCATTCCTTCCAGTCTGTTCTGAACTCCAGCCACTTCTCCTCATTTGGGAGTAAAAAACCTGAGCTCACGAATTTATCACAGTAGAGTAACCCATAGGGAGTTGCGCCACAAGACATGCCTGTTTGACCTCTAGCAAAAAGCTGAACTCATCCTTTTTTGTCGTTTCAAGCAAAAAGGCCACCAACTTTCGCTGGTGGCCCTTCCTACTTAATTTGAATTAATTGATTGTCTTCTGCTTAAACTTGATGGCTAACTTGTTGTATAGAGCCTTCAAATCTGCAACCTTCTTAGTAAGTGTTGCAACACTTGCAGTTAGAGTCGCTAGAGCTTTATCGCTAGCTGCCTTATCTGCTGCGCGTGCTGCCTTCTCATCTGCAAGAGCTTTATCAGCAGTTACCTTGTCTGCTGCACGGCCCGCCTTTTCAGTAGCTAATGCAGAATCAGATGCAGCCTTTTCAGCTGCAAGTGCTGCTGCCCGAGCAACCTTCTCAGCAGCCAGAATTGCATCAGCATTTGTTTTGTCTGTGGCGCGTGCTGCCTTTTCAGCTGCAAGCGCTGTTGCGGCTGAGGTAGCTGCATCGGTAGCGGCCTTATCGGCTGCGGCCTTCTCAGTTGCGCGTGCTGCCTTTTCAGCTGCAAGCGCTGCAGTAGCTGTTGCAAGCGATGCAGTAGCTGTTGCAAGCGATGCATCAGATGCTGCCTTCTCAGCTGTGCGAGCTGCCTTTTCAGCTGCAAGTGCAGCAGCAGCTGCAGCAATTTCACCGTTTGCATCTGTTACATCGATAAAAGTTGAGATTGCTTTAACTGCAGGATCAAAACCAACTACATCTACCGCGGGAATCGACACAGAAATTGCGCTCTTACCTGCTGTTGAGGGATATGTAATCGTGAATTCAGATACACCTTCTGAGTTAGAAGATGTTGGAGTTGTTGAAGTTAAGTTAATGAGTGAGAGAGTTGGTGTTACTCCGGCGACTGTGTTTCCGAAAACATCTGTGACCTTAACGCTCTGCGTAACAAGAGTTGAAGTAAATGGCTTTGCATTTGGCGTGTAAGCAACTTTGTATGCTGGGCCAGCGGTTCCGCGGATGTAGTAAGTAAATGTACTTCCACCGTTTGTGATAGTAATTGTTCCAAGTCCAGTTGAGCGTGTGTAGGCGTAAAATTCAGATGTTGTTCCTGTTCCTACGTTGTAACTTGCTGAAGTGACACCAGCATTGTTCTTAACTGGATTCAAGGTAGTTGACAGTGAGGAAACGACAAATGAGTTTGTAGCGGCAACGGTAACTGTTGTTCCTGCATCAACATTGGTGAGAGAGAAGCGGACAGCATCAACAGCATCAACTGAGTTATCAGCAGGAACTGTGACGCTTGCTGGAGTAGTTGAGACACTCGCAGTCGAGATTACAACGCCATTGATGCTAAGAGAGATAGTTGGAGCGGCGTTAGCTGGACTTGCTCCAATTAGCGACAACAAAAGTCCGCCCGCCAGTAATGATGAGATTAATGACTTCCTTGAAACAGACATGCCTTACTCCATTCGATGGCTAAACCCGGGGTACTTCCCAGACCTTCTAACCCTAGCCCTGCGCTAAGGCTGCGCTTGGATCAACACACGGTGACTAACGGTGAAAGCACTCAGATCTTTGTATTTCAATCCTTCACGCATACCATTAATCCATGAAACGGCCGGTAGGCATCTTGGTTGCAATAGCTTTATTTGTAACTCCAATAAGCGCAATGGCCGCAGTAAAAGCGGGCGATCTGTGCAATAAGGCTGGCATTACCTCCACGGTTAAAGGCATCAAGTACACCTGTGTGAAATCTGGGAAGAAATTGGTTTGGAATAAGGGCGTTGTAGTAACTCAGCCAAAGCCTGCTGTGACACCAACACCAACACCAACACCAACACCAACACCAACACCAACACCAACACCA
>JBAXLX010000502.1:0-2023 GCA_037134595.1 Pseudomonadota bacterium | reverse complement strand
TAGGCGAGGCCAGATCCGCGGCCGCCCGTGCCCGCGACGAATTCAGCGACGACCGCGCCGATCAGCGCAAGACCGCTGGAGATGCGAAGGCCCGCAAAGAAGAACGGCAGCGCGCTGGGAATGCGAAGCCGCAGCAAGGTGGCGGTGCGCCCGGCGCGGTTCATGCGGAACAGGTTCGCCAGCCCCTGATCTACGCTGCGCAGGCCAATGGTCGTGTTGGAGATCATGGGGAACAAGGCCACCAGCGTGGCGCAGACGGTGAGCGCAGCCTGTGTGTTTTTCACCAGAATGATGATCAGCGGCGCCACCGCCACCACCGGCGTCACCTGCAGCAGCACCGCATAGGGGAAGAGACTGATTTCCAGAAACCGGCTTTGTACAAAGAGAAAGGCGATCAGCGTACCGAGCACCACCGCACAGAAGAAAGCCTGGAAGGTGATGCGCATGGTCACCCAAAGCGCCCGCAGAAGCGTCGGCGCATCACCCATCAGAGAATTTGCGATGTCTGATGGTTTTGGGAACAGAAAGACCGGCACCTGCCAATGGCGGCAGGCAAGTTCCCAGCCGCCCACGAGAATGGCGCCGACAATGAGCGGCGCGGCGAAACGCACGAAACGCTCGGATTCCATGAGGGGCTTCATGACGCAGCCGTTGCGCTGGAGGGAAGGGAGGCGTCAGCGAGCCAACTGGAAAGCTGGCGGCACAAATCAGCGAAGCGCGCGGAATTGCGAAAGGCGTCGCCGCGCGGTTGCGGCTCGTCGATCTCCATGACGCGATGAATGCGACCGGGGCGCGCCGCCATCACGACGACACGTGTCGACAGAAAAACGGCTTCATAGATGGAATGGGTGACGAAGACGCAAGTGAGCTTGCGCTCCCACCAGAGCGCCAGAAGGTCAGAGTCAAGCTTGTTGCGGGTGAATTCATCCAACGCGCCAAAGGGCTCGTCCATCAACAGCAAGTCGGGTTCCGTCACCAAGGCGCGGGCGATGGAGACGCGCATGCGCATGCCACCCGACAACTGCCGGGGATAGCGGTTCTCGAAGCCTTCCAGCCCCACATGTTTCAAGGCTGCGGCGACGCGCGGGCCTGATTGCGCACGCGGCACGCCCGCAAGATCCAACGGCAGGCTCACATTGCCCGCGATGCGCGCCCAGGGCATGAGGGTGGGATCCTGAAACACGAAAGCGAGACGCCTGCCTTCGCCGCCCACCTGATCAAAGCCCCCGCGCCACCATTGCAGGCGGCCATCGGTCGGCTCGATCAGATTGGCGACCAGTTTCAGCAAGGTGCTCTTGCCGCAACCCGAAGGCCCGATCAGCGTCAGGAATTCCCCCGGGGCGATCGAAAGGTTGACGGGCGCGAGCGCCTCTGTGCCATCGGCGTAGATCTTGTTCGCCGACAGCACATCGACAATATTTGCGTTCTTGAGAGGCGACGCATTCATGTCAGCCGAAGCGACCGCCTCTTCATTGTTCAGGGCGAGCATTTTATGTCCGATCAAGGAACGATCTTGAGATCTTTGACAAAGCGATCCGTGAAACCGGCTTTCCAGTTCACCTCCGGCTTCAGCAAGCCGCCAGCGACGAGGAATTCATAGGTCTGCTTCCAGCGCGCTTCGGTCATCATGCCAATGCCGAGCGTAGCCGCGTCGCCGCCATCTACCGCCTTGATGCGCTTTAGGGTCGTCAGCGCATACTCCAACTGATCGTCGCGCATCTTGGGGTTATCCGCCTTGATGAGCGCATTGGCCGGGGCAGGGTTCTTCAGGTAATCGCGCCAACCCTCGAGCGAAGCCTTCACAAAGCGCGCCGCAACCTCGGGATTCTTCTCGATAAAGGCGCGTGTAACGACCATGGTGGTGCCATAAGGAGGGTAGCCCTGTTCGGCGAAGAGATAGAACTTCTGCTTCAGACCCATTTGCGTCGCTGAATAGGGTTCGGAAGACACATAACCCTGCTGAACGGTGTTAGGGTCCGCAGCGAAGGGCTGGAGATTGAAGGTATAGGGCTTCAACTGATCG
>JBAXLX010000501.1:0-2023 GCA_037134595.1 Pseudomonadota bacterium | reverse complement strand
ATCCCCGCACAGGCAATCGCCAGCACCCGTTTGTCAAATTCCTTGCGGTAGGCATAAGCCCGAACCAATCCGAGACGACATAGACCGGCAACATCAACCCCGCCGCCGCCACAGGCGAGATGGCAAGCGACATCACCGGCACCACCAAAGCCCCCACCAAAGGCAAACCACCCTTGCTGACCCCGGTCAAAATGGCCGCAATCACCGCCACTGTCCAAAATTCCCAGCCCTGCATCCGCCTGCTCCTTCATCATGGCCCAAATACTCGCGGGGGGTCCCGGGGGGCAGCAGGCCCCCCGGCCTTGGCGACAGGCGCAGTACGCCCCTCTGCTAGCCCAATCCCAGCCGCCTGACCATCCCGCACAGCGATGCTGCGCTGCGGCACTCTTGTGCTGTGCAAAGATTTGGGATTATGCCAAGCCCATCCATTTCCGCTTGCAACCCAAAAGGGGATTCGCACATGGCCAGACCGAAGATCGCGCTGATCGGCGCCGGGCAAATCGGGGGCACGCTTGCCCATCTCGCTGCCCTCAAGGAACTGGGCGACGTCATCTTGTTTGACATCGCCGAAGGCACCCCGCAAGGCAAGGCGCTGGATATCGCGCAATCTGGCCCGATCGAAGGGTTTGACGCCGCGCTCAAAGGGGCCAATTCTTATGCCGATATCGCAGGGGCCGATGTCTGCATCGTCACCGCAGGTGTGCCGCGCAAACCGGGGATGAGCCGCGATGACCTGTTGGGTATCAACCTGAAGGTGATGAAAGCCGTGGGCGAAGGTCTTAAAGCCCATGCGCCGGGGGCCTTTGTGATCTGCATCACCAACCCGCTGGATGCGATGGTCTGGGCCTTGCGCGAATTCTCCGGCTTGCCACACCATATGGTCGTGGGCATGGCAGGCGTGCTGGATGCCGGCCGCTTCCGCCATTTCCTGAGTGTTGAATTCAATGTCTCGATGCGCGATGTGACGGCCTTTGTTCTGGGTGGCCACGGCGACACCATGGTGCCTTTGGCGCGCTATTCCACCGTGGCGGGCATTCCTTTGCCCGATCTGGTCAAGATGGGCTGGACAACCCAAGACAAGCTGGACGCCATTATCCAGCGCACCCGCGATGGCGGGGCCGAGATTGTGGGCCTGTTGAAAACCGGCTCGGCCTTTTACGCCCCTGCCGCTTCGGCGATCGAGATGGCCGAAGCTTACCTCAAAGACCAAAAGCGCCTGCTGCCCTGTGCGGCCTATGTCGACGGGGCCTTTGGCCTGACCAGCCTGTATGTCGGCGTCCCTGTCATTCTGGGCGCAGGCGGAGTCGAGCGTCTGGTGGAAATCCAGATGACCGAGGACGAAAACGCCATGTTCCAAAAATCAGTCGATGCCGTCAAAGGTTTGGTTGCCGCTTGCAAAGCCATCGACCCGACCTTGGCCTAAGCCTGACCCATCGGCGCTGTGCCTTGTGCCCAGCGCCGATTTTTCTGCGAAAAATCGTTTCCTCCAACCTATCGCCAAGACAGCCCCTTCGGCGCAAACACTCGCCAAGCAAACCGATTTTTCGCAGAAAAATCGTTCCCGCGCCCAATCCTGCACTCCGTTGACTTCCCCGCGCCCCCCCGCGACAGTCTGCCTTGATCCGGAGGCCCCATGACCCAATTTGACACCGAACTTGAAACCCGCCTGACGCGCTATGCGGCCATTGACAGCCAAAGCGACCAAGACAGCCCCACCGCCCCCTCGACCCAAGCGCAGTTTGGCATGTTGACGCTGCTGCGCGATGACCTCACCGCCATGGGCGCGCAGGATGTGGTGCTGACCGACTACGGCGTGGTGCTGGCCACCATCCCCGCCACCGCCCAAGGCCCGACCCTTGGCTTTCTGGCCCATGTCGACACCGCCCCTGCCTTTGCCGCGAGCGGTGTCAAACCCCGCGTCCATCGCGGCTATAACGGCGGGGCCATCAGCTTTCCCGATGCGCCCGCTTTGATCCTGTCGCCCGAAACCTCGGCCGAACTGGGCAAGAAGCTGGGCCATACG
>JBAXLX010000500.1:0-2025 GCA_037134595.1 Pseudomonadota bacterium | reverse complement strand
CCCGCCGACCTGCGGTTTTTCGACGCCGTCGCCACAGCGGTGGCGGGCAGTGGGCGCATCGTGGTCATCAGCCACGGCAAGGGCCAAAGCAATGAGGCCGCGCATCTGATGGCCTATCTGGCCAAGCATCACGCCCCGGTTCATGCGCGGGTGGCGGCAGAGCTGACCGCCGATCTGCCGCACAGCACCGTACCGCAACTGCTGGCCCTTGCCCGCCACGCTTTGCATCCTGCGCTGAATTCCGCCGGGATTTCCGCGCACTGATCCACGGCAAAACCTGCCATTCGATCAGGGCGCATCACCGCATTTCTGACTGCAACCCGAAAGGTGACCCATGACCAACCCGCAGACCATGACCGAAAAAGCGCGCCATGACGCGCAAGAGCTGCACACGAAGATCAGCGCCAATATCGCCAAAGCGGAAAAGGCCACTTGGGCCGACGTCAAGGCCGTGCAGGCCGATATCAACACCCTTGGCAGCACGATGAAGACGCTGGCCAATGATCAGGCCGAAGACGTCAAGACCAGCTTCAAGGCTGCGATCACCAAGCTGGAATCTGCAGGCCATCTGGTCGAGGATAAGGCCATCACCGCCAAGGATGGCATCAAGCACGCCAATGCCGCGATGCTGGACAGTGCCCACAAGGCCGCCCAAAGCCTGAGTGGCGCCGTTGCCGCTGCCCGGACCAAGGCGGCCCACGCCATCGCCCCCAAACCCAATGGCTCCAAACCCGCCGAGATCAAAAAGGTGATCGCATGAATACCTATATCGCGATTGTCTTTTCGTCGGATGACAAAGCCCACCAAGCCCTTCGCAAGCTTTGGTCGATGGATGAAGACGGCGCTTTGACCGTGCATGGCGCAGCCGTCGTGCGGCGCGATGACATGGGCCACATCCGGGTGGCAGATCGCCATTCCGACCTTGGCCGCAACACGGCCATCGGCGTCGGGATCGGTGCGCTTTTGGGCCTGATCGCCGGACCTGTCGGTGTGGCGGCGGGCGTTGCCGGGGCGGCGGCGCTGTCTGTTGCCGCCGCAACCGGGGTTGGCGCATTGGCAGGCGGGGCCATCGGGGCCACGACGGATGCCGTCAAAGAAACCCACCGCGAGAATGCGGCGAGTGAGGCGTTCTTCACCCTCAAACACGGCCAATCGGCGGTCGTTGCCGAAATCTCAGAAGACTCGCCCTATGCGCTTGACGATGAGATGCGGGTCTTGGGGGGCACGATCTATCGGCGCGAGAACTCGGCCTCAAACAACGTGGCCTTCGGGAACCAATACTACAGCAATTACCTTTATCCTTACTACTACGAGCCGATGTACGACTGACCGCGCAAGCCGTCCTCGACATCACGCAAGTGCCCGCTTTCGCGGACATTTTGGCCACTTCCGGCCAATAGAGGGACTTCACCATGAAAACGCTTTCGCTTTTGATCGCCTCGACCGCTTTTGCCGCAAGCCTTGCCTTGGGCGCACCCGTGATGGCGCAAACCGTCAAGAAGGTGATGCTGACACAGGTTGATCCGGCGGTTCTGGTCACCGCGTGGCGCGCCTCGGATATCATCGGCACCATGGTGTCGGACGACAGCGGGGCCGAGATCGGCAAGGTCAAGGATTTGCTGGTGGTGGCCGGGGGCGCGATTCCCTTCGTGATCATCACCAATATCCCCGGATCGGATGATACGGCGCGCAATGTCGTCGTATCGGCCTCGGACTTTGAACTGGTCGGCAAGCGCCTGACGATGCACGGCGGCTCTGCCGCTGCCTTGATGGGCGCGCCGATCTTCTGAACTGCCCTCTGACACAGATGGGCCGGGGACATCCGGCCTGTCGGCACCCCGTTTCACACAGAGGTAAGCCATGGCATTTTCGCCCCCCCTGCGGCGGCCCTTGGCGCTTGGCGCGTTCTTGGCCGGGATCGCCCTTTCGGCCAGCGCTGAAGAGGCGTCAACCACCCCCCTGCACCCAAACTTAGCCGCGCGCACCTTGGCCGCCGCCTGTTCCGCCTGCCATTATCGCGGCGAG
>JBAXLX010000499.1:0-2028 GCA_037134595.1 Pseudomonadota bacterium | reverse complement strand
CACCCGCACCGTCCCCGCCACGGGTTTCAAAATATCGCGCCGATAGCTGGCCCCGCCCGAGGCATAGGTCTTGCGCAACTGAAATACTTTCGTCACCCCATCCCCGACCCCAATCTGCTGATCCAAGGCGCTAACGGTTCGCGAGGGCAGACAGGTCTTGTAATCCGCCCAATCCTTCCAGCGAAACCCGTGCAACTGCCCGCGCCTTGCTTCAAAAAACGCAATCAGCGCGGCCAGATCGTCCAAAGACCGCAACCCCGCCCCGGCATCAAAGCGGCGGCGCGAATGGGCCCAAGGGTTGTTGCGCTCTTCAAAGCCGTTGACCAGCGTCACGATCTCGGTGCGCAGCTCTGGCCCGCCCGCAGCGCCAAGACTGATCTGTACGGGATATCTCACCTCATGAAACGACATGGCTTGCCCCTTACCGGTTGCGCTGACCACGCGCCAAAGCCCGCATGGCTTGGGCCGCGATCTGCGATTGACTGCGCGCAAAGCCCGCAACATCGGGGGTCGAGATGTTCATCACCACCGTCACAGCCCCCCCCCCGCCCGAGGCGCGCACCCCCAAACTGCCATCCGGCCCCCGCGTCAAAGGCATAATCGCCTCTGGCCCCGCCTCGCCCATCAGGCCGGTACCGCCCCGCATCGGAAAACTCGTGGGCTGCGCCACCACGCCGCCGCGGGCAAAGGGCATGACCTGCCCCTGCACAAAGGCCCCGCCCTTGGCAAAGCTACCGCCCAAAAGCCCGCCCAATCCGCCTGCCAAAAGCCCGCCGAACTGGTCCGTCACGGGCTTCAGCGCCGCCCCCACCACCGTATCGGCCATGGTCTTGGCCAGCCCGCGCAACGTGTCGCTCAGCTTGGTGCCATCCAGCACCAAACCGTCAAAGGCACGGCGCAGCCCGCTGCCAAAGCCGCTGGCCAACGCGCCCACGTCCTTTTCGGTGGCCGACAGATTGCCCTGCAACCGCCCCAATTCGGCATCAAAGCTTGACACCATGCCCGCCGTGCCGCCCAAAGTCGTCTCAAGCGCTGTGATCTGGTCCGTCAGGTCTGCGATACTCGTCATCGGCCATTGCCTTTCTGCCATCGGGGAAAGCGGCCAGCATCTCGTCCAGCTTGGCCCGCGTCAGGCCGGGGGCAGCGCTGTGCGCCCCCAGCATCAGTTTCAAATCCAACGGGGTCAGCCGCCAAAACACATCTGGCGTCAGGCGCAAATCCCCCAACCCCGCCCGCATCAGCCCGGGCCAGTCAAACCCGCTCATCCCGCCCCCGCAGGGGCAAAGGCACGCGCCAACAACTGGGCCGCAATCTGGGCGGCCATCAAAGGCCCCCCACCAATCCCCACCCGCAGCAAATCCGCCGCCGTGCCCTGCCAGCCACCGCCGCGCAATCCCGCCACGATCAGCGCCAGAACATCGCGGGTGGATACCTGCTCGGCCTCAAACCGTCGGATCAGATCAACCAGTGACCCGCTCTCCAAGGCCGCCTCAAGCTCGGCCAAGGCCCCCAGCGTCAGCTTGGCGACATAGGGCACCCCGTCCAAAGTCAGGCTGACTTCGCCTGCATAAGGATTGGCCATCACAGCGCCGTAAAGGTCAAAGCCCCCGCCGAGGCGAGCGATATGTCAAAGGTCGCCTCGCCATTATAGGTGCCCACATAGTCAATCGCCGTGATCTGAAAGGCCCCCTGCACGATGCCAAAACTGGGGATCACCACCTGAAACTGCGGCATTTCGGCGTCAAAAAAGATCTGCCGCGCGCGTGCATCCGTCGCCGCATCGCGAAACACCCCCGAGCCCGAGATCGCCGCCGATTTCGCCCCCGCCCCCGCCAGCAACTGCCGCCACCCGCCTGTGCTTTCCAAACTGGTCACATCCACGGTTTCGGCATTAAAGCTCAACCGCGTGGCACGCAGGCCCGCCAGCGTGACAAAGCTTCCGTTGCCCGTCTGATCCACCTTGATCAGCAGGTCCTTGCCGTTTTGCACAGCCATGTTCACTCTCCATCGCAAAAGGATTTAAAAGCT
>JBAXLX010000498.1:0-2028 GCA_037134595.1 Pseudomonadota bacterium | reverse complement strand
GTGCCCTCCGCGCAATGCACGACCCGCGTCCGGTGGCCCTAAAGGAAAACCTGCCAGCGATGAAAGCCACCGCTGGAAGTGGCGGGTCTCTTTTATTTAAAAGAGCCCAGTAAGGGCCTATTTTGCGATGTCTAATAGCCATGTAAGTGCGGTATTTGAATCAGAGGGGGCTTATTTTCAAGCCCTTTGTGAGTGTGGTTGGTACTCAGCCACCTCAGTAATTGAGGAGGTGGATCTACTTAGGGCATTACATGTCCATAAGGAGACAGTTCTAAAAAGAGTGTCAGTGCCACCACCTACGGTATCCGATACCGGTAAGGAGCAACTCTAAGTGAGCGGAGAAAATAAAAACAGAAAGCTAAGTCAGCAAGAGCAGGAGTTATGGGCAGCAACTCAAGAGGGAATACCAATTGAGCGAGCCAGAGCTTATATAGAGCTTGCAGAGCTTGAAAAAGATAAATATAAATTCAAGGATGCAATTGCACTATATGACACAGCACTTGAACTAATTGAGGCGGAGTCAGAGATTGATTACGCACCAGATCTAGCCCAGGTGTTATTTGAAAAAGCTGGATTATTAAGTCTCCTAAATAGGTATGAGGAAGAGATCGAGGTGATAGACAAAGCAATCGATATCTCCGCCCAATATGGGGTTGGTGATGTTGCAAGCTTACTTCGAGCAGCTGGACGAGCATTTCATGCGCTAAAGGATGATGAGAGTTCAATTAGATCTCATCAAATAGCACATGAGTATCCCGATCCGGATGTGAGTGAAGAGGCACTTGCAATTGACCATCTAAATATCGGAATGTCTTTAGCCAGATTAAAACGTTACGAAGAAGCGATTGAAAGTTTGCAAATCGCTCGTAGTGATTTTAAAAAGCTTAAAGAGCCGAAGTGGGTAGCAATATGTGACGGTGAGCTAGCCGAAACATATGTTGGCCTAAATGATGGTGTCAGCATCGAAAAGTACGCACAGTTAGCACTTGGAACTGCCGAACTTGTTGAAGATAGGTATCGCCAGTGGTGGTTGCACTACTACCTAGCAATAGCAAAGCGATTGCAAGGTGATTTAGATGCAGCGGTTGAGCATCTAGATACCGGACGAAACCTAGCAATATCCTTTGGTTGCGAAGAATTTAAGTACCTAGCAAAGGTTGATCATGAACTTGCTGGTATTTATCTAATCAAGGGAATGGTTAAGCAGGCCGAAGAGCTAAATCGACGGGCAAGTAATGTCGAAGAGATCTTGGAGGTTGCTTAAATGTTTGATGATGAAGAGGTTGAACTTTATTCAGAGATCCTCCCTGCCTTATGGCAGGGAGGTACTGAAGATGGTGACAATATTTATCACGGTCAAAAAAGATTACCAACTATGGGAGATCCCAGACCCTTTGATGCAGTTGTCTCACTCTGTGCTTATACCCAACCAGTTGGTTGGTTAACCAAAGAGTTTAGATACGCATTCCCAGATGGCCCAGTGGATCCGCAGGTATATGAAGAGGCGGAGCGGATTGCTGATTGGGCGCATCGTGAGTGGAAATCTGGTGCTCGGGTATTAATTCGTTGCCAAGCTGGATTAAATCGATCTGGCCTAATAACCGCTTTAGTTTTAAGTAAAGAGGGAATGAATACTGAGGAAATAATTCAACTAATCCGAGACAAGCGTGGCGAATTTGCTCTCAGTAATAAACACTTTGTTGAGTATTTAAACAAGCGAGAAAAGGAGTAAGGTTATGAAGGCAAGAAAGGTAAAGATGAAAAGAATAGTTTTAGTACTATCACTGATTGTTTCCTCATTTAGTTTCAGCTCCCCTGCAGCGCAAGCTGATGATCAATGCACCTCTGCTAATCCCTGCGGTACTTGGGCAGTTGTGGACTCATCAGGGGTTGTTAGAAACATAATTGTCTGTGAAGAACGAGTATGTGGTGCATCAGGTGATTGGCATGGAGTAATGCCAAATGACACACCATGGCCAGGTGCAAGAATAGTTTTACAGGTTCCTCCTAACCCAGTTACAAATCAGT
>JBAXLX010000497.1:0-2037 GCA_037134595.1 Pseudomonadota bacterium | reverse complement strand
TTCGATGAAGTGGCAAACCCGACCACGACGAGCGACACGCTGACCCTGACTGCGCCTTGGACGGTCGGCGGTAGCAGCGGTAGCGTGGTGCAGTTGGTGCCGATCAGCATTGTCAAGGCGCCGGTCATCAGCGCCATCAGCAACATTTTGATTTTGCCGGCTGGCACGCCGCCTTCGCGCAGCTTCACGGTTGTGGATGCCGACAGCAGCCCCAGCCAAGTGACACTGGTCATTACCAGCAGCAACACCGGCCTGTTGCCGGTGAGCGGCATCACGCTGACCCCGGGCACGGGCGCCACCAGCACCACCGTGGGTGCCACGGCCAACTACAGCCTTGCCTTCGCGCCATTGGCCAACCAACTGGGCAGCAGCACGGTCACTGTTACCGCCACCGACAATCTGGGCGGCACCAGCAGCCGCACCTTTACCTTCACGGTGCAGAGCGTTCCCGCCCCTGTGATTTCAACCTGGGGCAGCGACACCGGCTCGAGCTCTTCGGACGGCATCACCTCGGATAACACAATTAGCCTGTCGGGCACCGCGTCGTATGTGGCGGGCGCCACTGTCGAGATCTTCGACGGCACCACCAGCCTGGGCACCGCCACGGTGAACGCCAACGGCACATGGAGTTTCACCACCACCGCCGCGCAAACCGCCGACGGCGCTCACAACTACACTGTGAAGCTTTCCCAGCCGGGTCTGGGCACCAGTCAGGCCAGCAACGCCATCGCCGTGACCGTGGATACCGCCGCCCCCGGAGCGCCGGTACTGACCGGCATTTCGCTCGACACCGGATCCAGTAACTCCGACAAGATCACCAGCGACAACACGATCGACCTTACCGGCACCGCCGAGGCCGGCAGCACGGTGAAGATCTACGATAACGGAACGCTTGTCGGCACCGTGGTCGCCAACGCCAGCGGTATCTGGACGTTGCCGAGCACCGGCACGCTTGCCGATGGCGCGCATGCGTTCACCTTCACGGCGACAGACACCGCTGGCAACACCAGCGTGGTTGGTAGCTCGACCGTGACGATCGACACTTCCACCCCCGCGGTGCCGACCATTACCATGGTTGGAGACGACACGGGCAGCAGCGCCACCGACGGCATCACCAAAGACAGCACGTTGACGGTGAAGGGCGCCGCTGAGCCGGGCGTGACCGTCACCCTGTACAACGGCAGCACCGTTCTGGGTTCGGCGGTGGCCGACGCCAACGGTAACTACATTATTGTCACCTCAACCTTGGCCGACGGTTCGTACAACCTCTCGGTGCAGGCATCCGACGCCGCGGGCAACACGAGCGCGGGTTCGGCGGCGGTGGCGATTGTTATCGACACCATTACCCCCTCGGCTCCGGCCATTAGCGGCCCGGCGAGCAGCAACAGCAACACCCCGGCCATTACCGGCACCGCCGAGGCAAACTCCGTGGTGAGCGTGTACGACGGCGCCACCCTCTTGGGCACGGCGCTGGCCGACGCGCGGGGGGCTTGGACCTTCACGCCCACATCGAGTTTGTCGGAAGGCAGCCATTCGATCACGGCGACGGCGACCGACGTGGCGGGCAATACCAGCTTGGCGAGCTCCGCGTCTTCGCTGGTGGTGGATTCCACGCCGCCGGCGATCGGTTTCGCCGCGGTCACAGGTGATAACAAAATCAACCTCGCCGAGAAAAACGCCGGCGTGGTGCTCACCGGCTCGGTGGAGGCGGGAGTGACCTCGGTGGTGGTGACCTACCTCGACACCAACAGCCAGACGGTCTCGGTGAACGCGACGGTCTCGGGCACCACTTGGAGCTACGCGCTAACCTCGACGGACTGGACCAACATCGGTTCGGCACCCAGCAAGAAATTCACGGCGACCGCGACCGACGCCGGGGGCAACACGGCGAGCAAGAGCCAGACGCCCAGCATCAACCTCAGCAGCCTCGCCCAGCCGGGCGACCCGCTCCTCAACCCGGCCAGCGACTCCGGCACCCAGGGCGACGGCATCACCAGCGCCACCACGGTGCTCATTGATGTTGCTCTGCCACCTAGC
>JBAXLX010000496.1:0-2045 GCA_037134595.1 Pseudomonadota bacterium | reverse complement strand
GTCTCAGCCGATTTGCCGGTTGCGGCGGTGCGGGTGTTTCAGGGCACGCTTCTGGTGTTCTATCTGGCCGCCGTCACCTTCGTGCGCTACCGGCTGGAATGGCGCGGGCCATCGGGAGCAAAACACGGGGGCAGCGGCACATGACGGGACTTTCCTTTATCCTTGCGGGCATGCTGGCGGCGGCGACGCCCTTTCTGCTGGCGGCGCTTGGCGAATTGGTAGTGGAGCGCACGGGCGTCTTGAACCTTGGGGTTGAGGGGATGATGGCCCTTGGCGCGGTGGTGGGCTTTATCGTGGTCTATCACGGTGCGGGCCATGTCTTGGGCTTTGCCGCGGCGGGGCTGGCCGGGATGATGCTGGCGCTGATCTTTGGCTGGCTGGCCTTGGGCTTTCGCGCCAATCAGGTTGCGGCAGGGCTGGCGGTGGGCATCCTTGGGCAGGGGATGTCCTCATTGGTCGGAAATTCCTACGAAAGCCTGACGATCACGGGCCTGCCCAAGCTGTCGGTGCCGGTCTTGTCTGACCTGCCGGTTGTGGGCGGATTGTTTTCGCAAGACATCGTGGTCTGGCTGTCCCTGCTGGCCACGGCGGCGATTTGGGCCATGTTTCGGTATTCACATCTGGGCCTTGTGCTCCGCGCGGTGGGGGAAAACCCGCATGCCGCCCGCGCTATCGGCTACCGCGTCATTGCGCTGCGCTACGGGGCGGTGATGTTCGGCGGCGCGATGGCGGGCTTCGCCGGGGCTTATGCCGCCACTGTTTACACCCCGCTTTGGGCGGATGGCATGATTGCGGGGCGCGGCTGGATCGCGTTGGCCTTGGTGGTGTTTGGCACATGGCTGGCAGGGCGGGTATTCTTTGGAGCCTGCCTCTTTGGCGCAGTCTCCCTCGCCAGTCTGGTCGCCCAGACGAGGCTTGGCCCGTACCGTCACAGCTGTTGTCCAGCCTGCCCTATCTGGTGACGATCATCGTTCTGGGGATCATCACGTCCAACAAGCGGCTGCTCAAGGAAAACGGCGTGGCCTCGTTGGGCGAACCGTTCGGGAAGTAGAGGGCGCGGCAGGGGTCATTCGCACACGATTGGCGTTGTCGTGGCTATTACAAACCGCCCATACGCGGCAATCGACGGACTAGAACGGTTTGTCCGTCGGTGCCAGACTGCCCGTGCAAAGGCAAAATGGGCAGTATGGCCCCCTCCTCATCCCTAACCCACACCGCAGCACATGGTAGTTTCTGCATAGTCCACTGATCCGAAAGGGGCCGTTGACCGTCCCGTTCAAGATCGGGCTGATGAGCGCGCAGGTCTATCGGCTGTAGTCGCCAGTACTGCCGGAACCCAGTAAAGCCGCGGCACTTTTGAAGAGGGGCGGCGCGGTGCAGGGCTATCAGTCCACCAGTCTGGATGAACTCGCATCGCTTTGCATTCAATTCGTCCAGCGCGGATGATCGCTTAATCCCTGCGGGACAAGGGTATTTTATCGAACCTACGCGCGAACCTTTCGCGTTGCGCTGCAGCCCGACTGCCCCGACGCCGCCACCTTCGGGCCTTATCTGCGGTACAAGTGACGGCGTGCAGCCTATGCCTTGATGCGGCTATTGGTGGGATCGTAGAGCGGGGCCAAGCTGACCTTTGCCGCGACGCGTTCTGAGGCGACTTCCAGCTCATAGGCACCGGTCAGCACGAAATCCTCTGTCACGCCTTCGGGGTGGCGGACGTAGCCCATGCCGATGGGCAGGCCAAGGCTATGGCCGAACCCGCCCGAGGACAGCCAGCCCACGCGCTGCCCATCCCGGTAGATGGTTTCGCGGCCAAGCAGGATCACCTCGGGGTCGGCAACGGTAAAGGTCGCCAGCCGCTTTTTCACCCCGCCTGCCATCTGTGCGGCCAAGGCATCGCGCCCGATAAAGGGGATGCCCGATTTCATCTTGCAGGCCCAAAGCAGCCCCGCCTCAACCGGGGTATGATCTGGGCCGATATCCGCCCCCCAGGCGCGATAGCCTTTCTCCAGCCGCAGGGTTTCAATCGCGCGGTAGCCTGCGTTGAC
>JBAXLX010000495.1:0-2057 GCA_037134595.1 Pseudomonadota bacterium | reverse complement strand
GGTGCGCTGATTACGACACCATCAAGAACAATTGCAAACTGATCGTTTGGTTTTTCAAGTGCGGAAAGTTTCGTAGTCGAATCTGCAAACTTCTTCGCACCTTCGCTTGTCATTTGAAGTTCAACTTGCCATCCACCTGCACCCTGCTGTGGCAATCCTGCTGTGGCACTGTCGATGTCGGTACCAACTAAATCTGCTGGGGCTAGCGCGTACTTAACTGAAGCATCCTTTTCGCAACTGATTAAGTACTGTGCGGGATCGTCAGTCGAGCCCTTCAAAATATCTGACTTGGCGCAGTCCAGTGCGGAGAATCTATTGGCGAAATCACCGGAGCCATCGGGTGATTGAATCGGCGGCACCAAGAGTTCCGGTGCGACCGATACTGATGGGGATGGTGTTGGTGTGGGAGTCACACTAGTAGTTGGTGATGCGCTGGTTGATGGTGACGCACTAGTTGATGGCGTAGCGCCCGAACTAGCGGAGGAGCTCACGCTCGGTGTTGGAGACGCACTTGGCTGTGGTGAGCCATAGTCGATTGCTAAAACTGGACGGAAATTTAGTTGCGCGGTCGTTTTCAGTTGGTCAACTACAGTACGACTGGTTTCGCCAGGAATAGTAACAATAATTGTTGCTCCATTGCCCGTACCCTGAATAGTAACTTCTGATTCAGCAACACCAAAGCCGTCTACTCGTTGGCGAATAATTGAAAGAGTTTGATTCAACTGTTCTTGTGACAGCGTTTCGCCAGCAGCTACAGATGGTGACAAAATCACCTGAGTTCCACCACGGAGATCTAGTCCAAGTTTCGGGGTGTGGCGTTCGCCGGGCAAGAAGGCCCAAACAAGTAATCCGATAATGCCAACGGTGAAGATCAATAATGACCGACCTGGACGGTAATGCTGAGCCACTTGTTAAGCCTTTTCGTATTGGATGCCAGAACTAATTTCCAACGTTGAAATTCGTTGTTCCTCAAGTTTAGTGGGCAAAACTAAGGACTCTGCGACCGCCTGTTAGTCCTCGAGGGGTAGTTGATTGGGCAATTTAGGTAGTTTCCGTCCAAGTGCTGTCCAAGCCGCAGGAGTCGCCACTCGCCCCCGTGGGGTCCTCGATATAAATCCTTCGCGTACCAAAAACGGCTCACAAACTGTGTCTACGGTTTCCGGCTCCTCGCCAACTGCCAATGCCAAAGTCGACAGGCCAACTGGACCGCCGCTGAATTTATCAATTAAGGCAACTAAAACAGCGCGGTCTAATCGGTCTAGCCCAAGGTCATCTACTTCGTAAAGTTCCAGAGCAGCCTGAGTTCGTGTCAAATTTAAGTCACCATCGTGATGCACCTGTGCGTAATCACGCGACCTGCGCAAAAGTCGGTTGGCGATTCGAGGTGTACCTCGTGATCTTCGACTTAATTCGCTGGCAGAGGCGGCGTCAATCGAGATTCCAAGTTGCTTTGCAGATCGCAAAATAATTGATTCAAGCTCAATTGGTTCGTAGTAATCAAGGTGCGCAGTGAATCCGAATCGGTCTCTAAGTGGCGCTGGCAACATGCCTGCCCTTGTTGTTGCTCCTACCAAAGTAAATGGTGGAAGCTCAAGCGGAATCGAAGTTGCACCTGGGCCCTTTCCAACCATCACATCGACTCGGAAGTCTTCCATCGCCAAATACATCATCTCTTCGGCAGCTCGTGACATGCGATGTATTTCATCTAAGAATAAAACTTCACCCGGTACCAAGCTCGAAAGAATGCTTGCTAAATCACCTGCATGTTGAATCGTTGGGCCGCTAGTAATTCGAAGTGGCGCTCCAACTTCAGCAGCAACGATCATCGCCAAAGTAGTTTTTCCCAATCCTGGCGGACCAGACAAAAGTATGTGATCCGCGCTTGCATTGCGCTGCTTAGCTGCACTTAACACGAGTTGCAATTGGTCCTTTACGCGCTTTTGACCAACGAACTCATCAAGTGAAGTAGGCCGCAGTGCGGCATCTGCCACTCGCTCCTCAGTCGAAATTTCAGGATTAACCATGCGATCACTCATGCGCCGGCCAAGATTTGTAAC
>JBAXLX010000494.1:0-2071 GCA_037134595.1 Pseudomonadota bacterium | reverse complement strand
CGTGGAGCTGCTGGATGTGCCCGACACATTTCTTGACCCGGGCCGCATGTCAGCGGGCCTGATCTGGTTCACACGCGGCTTTGTGGAATACCAGTTTCCTAACAATATCAAACTGATGCAGGGCGAAATCTCGGCGCTTGAATTCTCGATGGAGCTGTCGTCCGAAGTGCCGGGCACGGCGGCGGATTGGCCTTCGGATATCAGCTTTAGCGTCAATCAGGTGGAAGTCGGCACATGGACCTCGCCGGGCGATTACGGTGACAAGCGCGGGGTGTACACGCCCGATTGGTGGAAGCTGAAGGGCAGCCAGTACGGTATGCTCAAATCGGTGCGGGTCACGGCGGATGGGACCTTTGTGGATGGGATGAAAATCTCGCCCCTGACCTTGCGCGATCTGGATGTCGACAAGCACCGATCCATCCGCTTTCGCATCGGCGTGAACGAAACCGCCCGCCACCCCGGCGGGGTCAACATCTTTGGCCGTGGTTTTGGCAATTATGACCAAGACATCGTCATGCGCATCAGCGCCGTGCGCTAGCCGCCGAATCCTCTTGACGTAACATCCCGAATTGCCGATCTATATCGGAAAGATGGATATACGCCACCCATGGGAGGGGACATGAAAGCCACCGTAACGGCCCACAGCGATTTCACAATCTCGCAGGTCGATGACCGCGTCTATTCGGCCTTTCTAGAGCATCTGGGCCGCGCCATCTACACCGGCATCTACGAACCCGGCCACCCCACCGCCGACAAAGACGGCATGCGCGGCGATGTGGTTGATCTGGTGCGCGATCTGAACATTCCTTATGTGCGCTACCCCGGCGGCAACTTTGTTTCGGCCTATAACTGGGAAGACGGCATTGGCCCTAAAGAAGACCGCCCCGTGCGCCTTGATCTGGCGTGGCACACCGCCGACGGCAACGCGGTGGGTGTGCATGAATTTATGGCGTGGTGCGACACCGTGGGCACCAAGGCGATGCTGGCCATCAACCTAGGCTCGCGCGGCTTGGACGAGGCGCGCAATTTTGTGGAATATGTCAACGGTCCGGTCGGCAGCTATTGGGGCGATCTGCGCAAAAAGAACGGCCATGCCGAACCCTTCAACGTGGATATGTGGTGCCTTGGCAACGAGATGGACGGCCCTTGGCAGGTTGGCCACAAAACCGCCGACGAATATGGCCGCTTGGCCAATGAAACCGCCAAAACCCTGCGCGCCTTTGACAAAAACCTGCAACTGATCGTTTGCGGCTCGTCCAATTCCGATATGAAAACCTATCCTGAATGGGAAAGGATCGTGCTGGAACACACCTACGAGTCGGTCGATTACATCAGCTTGCACATGTATTTCGCCAACCGCGCCAAGCACACGCAAAACTATCTGGCGCTGAACCATAAGCTGGACCGCTATATCTCGACGGTCGAGGGCACGATCAATCTGGTCAAAGCCAACAAACGCTCCAAGCACGAGGTCGCGATCAGCTTTGATGAGTGGAACGTCTGGTACCATTCCAACGCCCAAGACCGCGCGATCCTAGAGGGCAATTCCGGCTGGCCCCATGCGCCGCGCTTGCTGGAAGATATCTATAACTTTGAAGATGTGTTGCAGGTGGGCTGTATTCTGAACACGTTTATTCGCAAGTCAAACGTGGTGAAAATCGCCTGTATCGCGCAGTTGGTGAACGTGATTGCGCCGATCATGACCGAACCGGGTGGGGCGGCGTGGCGGCAGACGATCTATTACCCCTATTACTTCGCTTCGATCTTCGGGCGCGGCGTGGCGCTGAACTTGGCCGTCAAATGCCCCGGCTATGACGCCGATGTGGCCGACAATGTCCCCTATCTCGACATCGCCGCCACCCATGATGCTCAGGCGGGGACCGTCACCTTCTTTGCCGTCAACCGCCACCCGACCGAGGAACTGATCCCCGAAATCGCCCTGCACGGCTTTGGCGATTTGGCGGTGATTGACCATCAGGTGATGACGCATTCTAACCTGATTGCCGTCAATTCGCTGACCGCCCAAGCCACCGTCACCCCGTCACAAGGCCAAGGTGCGAAGATGGAAAAA
>JBAXLX010000493.1:0-2072 GCA_037134595.1 Pseudomonadota bacterium | reverse complement strand
GGACGGTCCTAAAACTGCTGCGCGGGCAGGCGCATTAACGCGCTTGCCATTTGCCGCCGTTCGCGCTTCCAATGCGCCCATGACACACCCGATCCTGACCCAACTCGCGCAAAGCCTGCCCTCGACCGTGCCCTTTGTCGGGCCCGAGGCGATGACCCGCGCCCGTAGTCGCCCCTTTGCCGCCCGTTTGGGCGCGAATGAGAACCTTTTTGGCCCCTCTCCCCAAGCCGTGGCCGCGATGCGCCGCGCCGCTGAGGAGGTTTGGATGTACGGCGACCCCGAATGCCATGACCTCAAAGCCGCGATTGCCGCCCATCATGGGGTAACATCGGCAAATGTGGTGGTGGGCGAGGGGATTGACGGGCTTTTGGGTCTTTTGGTGCGGTTGGTGGTGGGGGCGGGGGAGCGCGTTGTCACCTCGGCCGGGGCCTATCCGACCTTTCCCTTTCATGTGGCGGGGTTCGGCGGCGATATCATCCGCGTGCCCTATCTGGGCGATCACGAAGACCCCGATGCCTTGGTGGCTGCGGCCCGCGCCAGCGGGGCCAAGCTGATCTACCTCGCCAATCCGGACAACCCGATGGGCAGCCATCACACCGCCGCCACGATTGCGGCCATGATAGACGCCCTGCCAGAAGGGTGCCTATTGGCCCTTGACGAGGCCTATGTCGAACTCGCCCCCGCAGGGGCCGAGGCGGTCGTGGCCGCCGATGACCCCCGCGTGATCCGCTTTCGCACCTTTTCCAAAGCGCATGGCATGGCGGGGCTGCGGCTGGGGTATGCGCTGGCGGCCCCCGATCTGGCCTTGGCCTTTGACAAGGTGCGCAACCATTTCGGCGTGGGGCGGATCGCGCAGGCGGGCGGCATCGCAGCCTTGGGCGACAGCGCCCATCTGGCCGCCGTGCGCGATTGGGCCGTGGCGGGGCGGCAGCGGTTGGGGCAGATTGCTTTGGCCAATGGCCTGACCCCCCTGCCCTCGGCCACCAATTTCGTCACGATGGACTGCGGCCAAGACGGGGCTTATGCCCGCGCTTTAATGCAAGCGCTGATTGCGCGGGACATCTTTGTGCGCATGCCGGGGGTGGCCCCGTTGGACCGCTGCATCCGCGTCAGCCTTGGCGATGACGCGGCCGTGACCGCCTTTGCCCAAGCCCTGCCCTTGGCGCTAGGCGATCTGCGTCAGGCTTAATCGTCTGCGTTTGCAGGACCAAGCGCCGGGGCGGCCCCCAAGGGTTGCACGGCGGCCCCAAGAACAGGGGCCGCCACGCTTTGGAGGTCCGGCACGGCGGTAAAAGGCGCGGCGGGCACGGGCGGGGGGGTCATCTGCCCCGTGCCGATCTCTCCCTCAGCGACCTCTAGGGGGCGGCGGAAGACCAGCACATTGTGAAAGGTGGTTTTCGTTCCCGTCAAGCCGCTGCGCTCGTCGCAGGGCAGGGCGTCAGCGCGCTGATACTCCCAGCCCTGCGCGCCCATCGTGTTGAGCAGATTGGTCAGGGCCAAGGCAAACCGATCTTCGCCCGATTTCAACCCCCGGCCCTTTTCACCCTTACGCGGTGCGGGGACGACCTGATATTCGTAACCCATCATCTTCCCCTATCCCCATCGGCCTGCTGCCCAAGCGTTGCACAAAGCCATACCAAGATTCGTCGACCAAGGCCAAGGGCGCTGTGGGCAGGTGCTGCCCTACTTCGGCCATATTGCGCCGCCAATCCCCCTAGCGCCCCGCGCAGGCCACCGCCTCGCCCCAAAGCGCACGCAGATTGCCCATCAAAACTTGCGGGGCAAAGACGGTGGGCGGCGTCGTCTCTAGCACCATATCCAAGCCCAGACTGCGAAACGCCATCGCTGCAGACCCCAAAGCCCCCACCTCTTCCACCTGCGATTGCAAAACACGGCGGCCCAGAATGTCGGCCTGAAGCTGCATCAAGAACCCGTTGGCCGAGGCCCCGCCATCCGCCCGCAACGCGTTCAGCTTTTGCCCCATATCCGCCTCCATCGCGTCAAACACATCGGCGATCTGGCAGGCAATCGCCTCGAAGGTGGCGCGGGCCAGATGGGCGCGGGTGGTGGCG
>JBAXLX010000492.1:0-2086 GCA_037134595.1 Pseudomonadota bacterium | reverse complement strand
TGGCCTGAATTTGACATTTTTTACAAAAAAAGTGGTGCAAAGATTCTAATTGACATGGCGCAAACAAGCCAGGTGCGCCATGTGATAGCGATCGAATGTGGGCAAAAGGCAACCGAGGGCGGCGGAAATAGAAGCGGCCATGCTGTGTGTCCGCTTTGGGCGAAGCGCCGTCAGCGCAAGCGGATAACAAACGAGCAGGAAGAAAGAAGCGGGCTAAGTTGTCTCAGCCGTCAGGTCATGTAGGTGGAGCAGACGGTTGATAAAGTGCTCTATCCCGCCATCGACAAATTTTTGCAAGGCTAAGTGGCTGGTGTTATCGGCAATATGGCGGAAATCACGTGCGCCACGGCTGGTGGGCGCGTACTCGGTAACGGAAAATTTATGTAATCCCGCTTCAACTATCAGCTCATCGTGGGACACGCTACCAAGGTAATGCAAGGCCCGGGTCAAAAAGCGCTGGCTGATTTTGTCCAGCACATCAAACATTTTCTTGCCTTCGGCTTCGGTGCTGACGCCGTTGACGATGATGTGTATTTCATCTAGCTTGAAATCACTGCAAAGTACCTTGATCATGGCGTAGGCGTCGGTGACGCCAGCCTGGTCATTGCGCACCACAATAATGCGGCGGCTGGTGCTGGCCATAAAAGACAGCACCGACTGCTCGGTACCCGGCGGCATATCGACAATTAAAAAATCGAGCTCGCTTTCCATATCGCCAAACTGCTTGAGCACTCTAGAGGCTTTGGACGGATTGAGCGTCGTCATAGCCTCAATCGTGGAGGCGCCCGCAATCAGGTTGATGCCGTAGCGGCGCTTCAAGATGACCTCCCGCAAGGACTTATCGCCATTTAAAAAGTGGCCCAAATGAAAGGGGCAAACCGTGCCTAAGGCAGTTTGGGCGTTGTTATAGCTAGAGTTGGCGTCCAGAATCATGACGGCGTAGCCCATGTCATGCAAGGCGACGGCCAGGTTGACCGATACCGTGGTTTTACCCACGCCAGGCTGGCCGCTGGTGATTCCTAAAACTTGGCAGTGTGTGGGTTTTTCCATAAATCAAGCAGGTTCCGTACACAAGTGTTTCCCAATGCTATCAGTTTTTTTACTTTTAACAATTGGGTATTCAGCATACTTACCCTAGCGGCTTTGCCGGGCCACAGCACCCCATTCAAGTCGCTGGAAGATTTTATTTTTTCAGCGAAAAAGTCACATTTGGGCGCTGGTTCGCCGGTCTCGCGGCCTAGTGACTCAATTTCAGACCATAATTGTTTTCCTTATTTTTCACGTTTTTCGCGATTTACAACGAATTGGAGACCTTATGCAGCTAGGAATGATTGGTTTGGGACGTATGGGCGGCAACATCGTGCGTCGGCTGATGCGCAACGGACACACCTGCGTGGTGTACGACACCAACGCCGCCAGCGTGGCCCAGCTCGCCACCGAGGGCGCCACCCCCAGCCAGGACATGGCTTCCTTTATCAGTCAACTGCAAAAACCGCGCGCCGTTTGGGTCATGTTGCCCGCCGGCGCCATTACCGAGGCAACCGTCAACACCCTGTCTGGCCTGCTCGAAGCCGGTGACACCATCATCGACGGTGGCAACTCCAACTACCAGGACGACGTGCGCCGCGCCAAGGCCTTGGCGGAAAAAGGCATCCGCTATATCGACGTGGGCACCAGCGGCGGCGTGTGGGGCCTGGACCGGGGCTACTGCATGATGATTGGCGGCGACAAAGCCGCTTTTGACCACTTGGACCCCATCTTCAAAACCCTGGCGCCGGGCGTCGGCACCATCGAAAAAACCCCGGGCCGCGAGGGCCGCAAGTCCACTGCCGAAGACGGCTACCTCTACACCGGCCCGGCCGGATCGGGCCACTTCGTGAAGATGGTGCACAACGGCATCGAATACGGCCTGATGCAGGCCTATGGCGAGGGCTTGGATATTTTGAAAGGCGTCAATCAGGAAAGCATTCCCGCCGAGCGTCGCTATGACCTGAACTTAGCGGATATCACCGAACTCTGGCGCCGTGGCAGTGTGGTTTCGTCCTGGCTCTTGGACCTGACGGCCATCTCTTTGGCCGAAGACCCG
>JBAXLX010000491.1:0-2087 GCA_037134595.1 Pseudomonadota bacterium | reverse complement strand
TGAACTGCGTTTAAATTTAGTACCACGGATATTGAGAGTATTTACATCATACTTTAATGAATTCTTTCTTGCATTGTTTGGGTTGATTGTTTGACGATGATTTCAGGTGCTGGAGGTTTATAACCTATGGCACTATGCGGTCTTTCCGTGTTGTAATGTTTTACCCATCGGTCTACCATTATCTGTGCTTCTTTCACCCCATAAAATATCTCACCATTCAGTAGATTATCTCTCAATGTACCATTGAAACTTTCACAGTAACCGTTCTCCCATGGACTTCCTGGTGCGATATACGCCGTTTTGACTCCGATGTTACTTAGCCATTCTCTTAGCCTTTTAGCTACAAACTCAGGGCCATTGTCGCTGCGGATATATTCTGGAATTCCATGTGTAATCATAATGGTTGCTAATTGCTCAATCACTTCATTCGCTCCGATATGTCTTGCACAATGAACAACTAGACATGTTCGACTGTATTCATCAATCATAGTAAGCATACGGATCTTACGTCCGTAAGCATCTCGAATCAGCACAAAATCATAACTCCAGACATGATTTTGATAAGTAGCACGCAATCTCATACAACTGTTGTCGTTAAACCATAGTCGCCCTCTAGCCTTATGGTCTTTGGGGACCTTTAGCCCCTCTTCACGCCAGATGCGACGCACTCGTTCAACGCTTGCTTGTTGCCACCCCCCATTTCGCATTAACGCAGCGATCATCCGATAACCATAACGACCATACATGCAAGCAAGTCGGATGACTTCAGCCCTGAATGGGACTTCGTCATTGCGTGGCATTGGTTGATAACGCCATGTTGTCCTAGATAACCCTACTAAATGACAAGCGAGCCGCTCTGATGTGCCAAACCGTGTCATTAACATCATCACAGCAGCTCTGCGTTTAGTAGGGTTTAGAAGTTTCCCCGGACAACCTCCTTGAGCATCGCTTCTCTTAACGACAAATCGGCGACTAGCTTCTTAAGTCGAGTGTTCTCTGCTTCAATTTCTTTAAGTTTCTTCATTTGATCAACACGGAGCCCGCCATATATTTTGCGCCAGCGATAATAGGTCTGTTCACTGATGGAAACTTGCTTGCAGGCCATCTGCAAATGTTGACCATTACTGGTCAGCACATCAATTTCTCTAAGTAAGTGGATAATCTGTTCGGGTTTAAAACGTTTACCTAAGTTTGCCATCTCTTGTCTCCTTACGAATTGTTGAGTTTATCCTCTCAATATCCGTGGTACAAAAAATTAACTCAGTTCAGCTGGTTCGCAAAGCGTTAAAAATCTATGAGCCAGCACTTGCTTGGGCGCTTAACAATAGTCGCAAAGTATTCATTAGTGCACTGCTGGGTTTATTAGCGACTGGTATTGTTTACACGCAGATAGGCAAGATATTTATGCCAACGATGGATGAAGGCGACATTATTATCGGTACGGAAAAGTTACCGTCGATTAATCTCAATCAAAGCTTAATTGTTGATGGCAAACTGCAGCAAGCTATTTTGAGTCGCGTGCCAGAAGTAAAACAAGTCGTTTCCAGAGTGGGCTCGGATGAGCTTGGCTTAGATCCTATGGGCTTAAATCAAACCGACCAATTTTTAATTCTGAACCCACGCGACACATGGCGCTCACCAGATAAAAACGTGCTCATCGACCACTTACGTGAAGTGATGCAAGACTTACCTGGGGTGGCTTACAGCTTTACCCAGCCCATTGATATGCGCGTGAATGAAATGATTTTAGGCGTGCGCGGCGACTTGGCGATTAAGATTTTTGGCACGGATTTGAATGTGCTTGATCAACATGCGCAGCAGATTAAAAAAATCCTTGAATCTATTCCTGGAAGCCAAGATGCTTACACCCCGCAAAATAGTGGTGTGCAATATTTACGTGTTGAAATAGACCGTATGGCGGCAGGCCGATTAGGTTTCGACATCACGCAGATTGAAGATATTTTACGCGCGCACGTTGAAGGCAAAGTCTTGGGCATTGTGCAAGAAGGTCAGCGTCGCACACCCCTACTTTTAAGAGGCGAAGAATCCTTACGTTTTTCACCTTCTGAGTTCGCTAATATTCGCCT
>JBAXLX010000490.1:0-2091 GCA_037134595.1 Pseudomonadota bacterium | reverse complement strand
CGCAAACAGCAAGATGACATCTCCTCCTGAGGATTGAATGGACGAGGATCTGCTTGCGGGAAAAATCCCTCCTGACCTGATTGAGGATCTTGCCATGCACACCCACTGACGCCACCCTGTGCCCATGATACACCTCAAGCCCCTGCCCGATGATGTCGCCATCCTGGACCAGTGCCATGTCTTTCGCGGGGCGCGGTTGATTTTGGCCTATGTGGCTGAACACGGCTCGATCCCGCTGACGCTGTCCAAAGCCTTCAAACGGGTCTTCGTGAACTGGGCGGCAGAGGCGTTTGTTTGGCCGCACTGGACGGTGGCTGATCTG
This sequence comes from Pseudomonadota bacterium, assembly GCA_037134595.1. Taxonomy (GTDB): domain Bacteria; phylum Pseudomonadota; class Alphaproteobacteria; order Rhodobacterales; family Rhodobacteraceae; genus Stagnihabitans. Next base: position 1,769 of record JBAXLX010000490.1, on the reverse strand, counting down.
TACAGCGTCAACAAAGTGCTGAACGAATATGATTTTGGTCCACTGGAAGTGCTGCACCATCTGCTGATCGATCTCAAACTTGGCCGTCACTACAAAGGCACGTTTAGACTGACCAAGCTGGGTCAAGGGCTGGTTGAAAAGCCCAAAGACCTGTTTGAAATCTTGGTGCCGTTCTTTTTGTTCAACGTGAACCACGGCTATTATTCACGGTTTGAGCATGAACCCTTTCGCGATTGGGATGCCGGTTTAAACGTGCTGAACATTGAGGCGGAGAACGGCGTATCGCTGGGTGAGTTCTGTGCGGCACTCTATGGCCCTGTGACCCGCGAGAAAGAACAACAATGGCGGGCGGAAACGGAACTTTACACCGGCATCCTGCGGCCCCTGTGTTGGGCAGGACTGCTGGATGAACATCGCAGCCGGGGGGCCGGATTGGCGGCGCATACGTACCAGAAGACGGCACTTTGGCCGGTTTTGTTTACCCTTCAGACGGATGGCCGCGTGCGCCCTGCCGTGCGGCACTGACAACGATTGGGGCAGAGTTACCTCAATACTCCGGGAAGGTCAGAAACACCAAGCGGAACACACGCATTTGCCAAAACGCTAAAATCTCGCAGAAGCGGGGCATGGCAAGTTGCTTAAGCTCACTCACAACGACGGACAGCACAGCTGTCTGCGACGCCTCAACGGCACCGGCAACATGGCCCGGATCAGACGGACTTGCCTCGCTGCCAGCCATGAACAGACCCCCTTGCCATGCGCCCGCCACCCATTCGCCTGTCTGGGCTGCGGGATGAGCGGAGGATGCGGCATCTGCAATTGTGGCTGTCCTGTGCCCGGTCCTTGACCAAGGTCGCATTTGGGGAACCGGCTTGCGGTCCAAAAATTCATGTAAGTTGCAGGAGCTTGGCGCGGATCAAGGCGTCATCACCAAGGGCTGCGCGCATGACTTCGGGCACTCCAACAAAGCCCAAAAGCGCGGCCTTGCCGCTGTCCGCGCTGGCATCGTGGATTTCCGCCAAAGGGCCAACCAGGCTTTGTGCCATGCCAGACAGGCCTAGGTCACGCCAGAACGGTCGGTCATAAAGCGCAAAGACCTTGGCAGGCTGACCCAAGCCATTGAGAGACTTCCCTCACCACGCGGCACGCGCAGGGTTTGCCTCATGCACCAGAATTCCCTGAGACGCATAAGTTTTGATCAAAGCCGAAGCTTTGCAAGACTTTGCGCGTTCAAATAAAAAATAGGCGGGGTTTGTATGGCACAGAGGATCAAACCATCAGCGTCGCAGCCACTGCCCTGCCCCAGCGCGCGTATTTCGCGGCCCTGTGGTCGGCGTCCATGGCGGGGGCAAATCGGCGGTCAAGCACCCAGCTTTCGGCAAAGCGTGCCGGTTCGGGGCAAAGGCCGCTTTGCAGCCCTGCGAGATAGGCAGCTCCCAAGGCAGTGGTCTCTGTCACCACGGGCCGGTCGACGGGCGCGCCCAGAATATCGGCCAGAAACTGCATGGTCCACGCACTGCCCACCATACCGCCATCGACACGCAAGACACTTTCGCCCGCAGTTCCCCAATCGGCACGCATGGCTTCCAGCAGGTCGCGGGTCTGGTAGCCCACGCTTTCCAGCGCCGCTTTGGCCAGTTCGCCAGCCCCCGTGCCCCGCGTGACGCCATAAATCGCCCCGCGACAGTCTGGCCGCCAATAGGGCGCACCCAAGCCCGTAAAGGCGGGCACGAGGACCACGTCCTGCGCCGGATCGGCCTGTTCGGCCA
>JBAXLX010000489.1:0-2096 GCA_037134595.1 Pseudomonadota bacterium | reverse complement strand
CGGTGATGCTTGGCAAGCTGAACATGGACGAATTCGCCATGGGCTCGTCCAATGAAACCTCGTGCTACGGCGATGTGATCAACCCGTGGAAGATTGACGACCGCAAGCTGACGCCGGGGGGGTCTTCGGGTGGGTCGGCGGCTGCGGTGGCGGCGGATCTGTGTTTGGGGGCGACGGGCACCGATACCGGCGGGTCGATCCGCCAGCCTGCGGCCTTTACCGGCATCACGGGCATCAAGCCCACCTATGGGCGGGTCAGCCGTTGGGGGATTGTGGCCTTTGCCTCGTCTTTGGATCAAGCGGGGCCTATGACCAAATCGGTGCGCGATGCGGCGATTTTTCTGGGGGCGATGTGCGGGTATGATGCGAAAGATTCCACCTCGGCCAATATCCCTGTGCCGGATTTTGAAGCGGCCCTGACGGGCGATATTCGCGGCAAAAAGATCGGCATTCCCAAAGAATACCGCATGGACGGGATGCCTGCCGAGATTGAAGCGCTGTGGCAAAACGGCGTGGCGATGATGAAAGACGCAGGCGCTGTCATCGTCGACATCTCGCTGCCGCATACCAAATACGCTTTGCCGGCCTATTATGTGATTGCCCCGGCAGAGGCGTCCTCCAACCTTGCCCGCTATGACGGGGTGCGCTATGGCCACCGTGCCAAGCTGTCGGCAGGGGATGGCATCACCGAGATGTACGAAAAAACCCGCGCCGAAGGCTTTGGCCCCGAAGTGCAGCGCCGTATTATGGTGGGCACCTATGTGCTGTCGGCAGGCTTTTATGACGCCTATTACAACCGTGCCCGCAAAGTGCGCGCCCTGATCAAGCGCGACTTTGAACTGGCGTTTGACGCGGGGATTGATGCGATCCTGACCCCTGCCACGCCCTCGTCAGCCTTTGGCTTGGGTGAGATGGCCTCGGCCGATCCGGTGGAGATGTATCTCAACGACGTCTTCACCGTGACCGTGAACTTGGCTGGATTGCCCGGTGTTGCGGTGCCCGTGGGCTTGGATGCCAAGGGCCTTCCGCTGGGACTGCAACTGATTGGCCGCCCGTGGGACGAAGCGGGGCTGCTTAATCACGCTTATGTTCTGGAACAGGCGGCAGGCTTTGTGGCCAAGCCTGCCAAATGGTGGTAACGATCCGCCAAAATCTTAAGCTTTGGGGCAATCATACAATGCGCGCATCTGTTGCGGTGGTAGGTCTGTTGGCGGTTTTGTCGGCCTGTTCGACGGGTGAGCGGGGCGGCGACGCCGGTCAGCCCGATTACAACAGCACGATCAACAACGCTGTCCCGCAAGCTTACGGCACGCCCGCGCCCGCCGCGCAGGGCTTTTCGCCGGACGCCGCCGCCGCAGCCATTGCCGCCGCTGAAAGCAGGGCCACAGGGGCTGCGCCTATGGACCCGACCAGACAGATGGCGGCAGGCCAACCGTTGGGCGTGCCCGCCACCAGCCCGCTGGACCTGCCGCCGATTGACAGCACCGCTTGCGCTGCGCGTGGCAATGCCTTTGCAGGGATTGCCGAGACAACATCCGAGATGAACTATGTCAAGGGCGGCGTGTCGGACGAGCAGGATTTCAACGCCGTCAAAGGCCGCGAAACCATTGCGTCAGACAAGCAGCGTATTGAATGCAACAAGCAGCAATATCTTGTGGTGCAACCCGGTGCGCTGCCCGAACGCCCCGCCAACGAAGGGCCCAATATCGCGGCCTATGCGCTGTCGACCACCAATGATTTGGGCGTTCAGATGTACAAGCGCCCGTCCTTTTATCTGACCAACCCCGAAAAGGCTTGCGCCAAATTCGCCTCGCCCGATCTGGCGCAGCAGGCATTTTTGGCCGCTGGCGGGCCAAACCGCGATACCAAGGCGCTTGACCCCGACGGCGACGGCTTTGCTTGCGCATGGGACCCGCGCCCCTTCCGCACCGCGCAGCCATGACGCAGTTCCCCTCGCCCAACCACGGCGAGCGTGTGGGCGGGCAAAGGCCGCGCTTGATTGTGCTGCATTACACGGCTTTGCCGGATGCGGCGGCGTCAAAGGCGCGGCTGTGCGATCCGGTGCATGAAGTCTCGGCCCATTGGCTGGTCGATCT
>JBAXLX010000488.1:0-2099 GCA_037134595.1 Pseudomonadota bacterium | reverse complement strand
CCTCGGGTCAGAAGCTGGACGGGTTCGGCTGGTCGGTCTTTGCGCGCAAGGGGTTCTTGGCGGAATGGCGCAAGGGGCGGCAAGTGGCCTCGATTGACCTGCGGGCCGTGTCGGGTCTGCCGGGGGCGCATAACCACCAAAACGCCTGCGCGGCCTATGCCGCCTGCCGTGCGCTGGGTCTGGCCCCGCGCCAGATTGAGGCGGCGCTGCACAGCTTTGCGGGCCTGCCGCATCGCAGCCAGTTGGTCGGCACGCGCGGCGGGGTGCGGTTCATCAACGACTCCAAGGCGACGAACGTGGACAGCGCGGCCAAGGCGCTGCAAGCCTTTGCCCGCATCCGCTGGATCGCCGGGGGCTTGGGCAAAGAGGGCGGGATCACCGCCTTGCAACCCTTCCTGCCTGCGGTGGTCAAGGCCTATCTGATCGGCCATTCCGCCCGCGATTTCGCGCTAGAGATCGGCGACACCCCGCATGAGATTTGCGAAACGATGGAACGCGCCGTGGCCCGCGCGGCTGAGGAGGCGCAGGACGGAGAGGTTGTCTTGCTGGCCCCCGCAGCGGCGAGTTTCGACCAATATCCCAACTTTGAAAAACGCGGCGAGGATTTCACCGCCCGCGTTCATGCCCTGCCCGGGGTGGTTTCAGCGGGGTAAGGGTTACTCGGCCGGTTCCTGCAACCGCTGCGTCTCGTTTTGTCCACTGACAAGACGCGCAATCGGCAAGCGCAGCACAACGCAGCCGATCACCAGCGCCAGACCGCCCCAGACCGGACCGTTCAGCCAAGTGATCCAGCCCAAAAGCGGAATCCCCGCAATGACCAGCCCCATCGCCGCGCGACCTTGGCGCGTGGGGCAACTGACCCGTGCGGTCAGCGTGGTGGCCAAAAGCCAAAGAACGAACGCAACAAGCGACCAAATCATATCGGTTCCCCCCGCGCTATTGCCGCTTTGAACGGTCTTTCTGCGCGAGCGGCAGTTTGACCCGGAACCCCCGATTTCTCCAAGCGGGAATTTTCCTTGGGATTCAAGGTCACGCCGCCGCACCGATCAGGCGAGCGGGCAGCGCATTGGCCCAAGCCGAGATTGTGCCAGCCCCGAGACAGACGAAAAGATCACCCGGACGGGCCTGTTCGCGGAACAAACGGGCCAAATCGGTCTCATCCAGAATCGCGCGGGCATGACGATGGCCGTGGGCGATGAGACCCGCCACCAGATCGTCACGCGACGCGCCGGGGATCGGGTCTTCGCCAGCGGCATAGACATCGGCGATGGCCACGACGTCCGCCTCATTAAAGCAGGTGCAGAAGTCCTCAAACAGGTTGGACAGGCGCGAATAGCGGTGTGGTTGGTGGATGGCGATAACGCGCGCGCCGGGGGTGCCTGCAATGGCTTGGCGTGCGGCCTTCAGCACGGCGGCGATTTCCACCGGATGGTGGCCGTAATCGTCGATGATGGTGACGCCATTCACCTCGGCCACCTTGGTGAAGCGGCGGTTGACCCCGGCGAAGCTGGCCAGCGCCTCGCGGATTTCATCGCGCTTCATGCCCAAGTGACGGGCGACGGCGACGGCGGCCAGCGCGTTGGACACATTGTGATCCCCGGGCATCGGTAGGGTGCAGCCGTCGATGCGGGCATCGTCGCCTTCGTTTTGCAAGTGGATGTCGAATTGCGCGGTGCCCTTGTCAAAGCGCAGGTTCACGGCGCGCACATCGGCCTGTGCGTTGAAGCCGAAGGTCTTGACCCGGCGGTCGGTCAGTTTGCCGACCAGTGCCTGCACCTCGGGGTGGTCGGTGCAGCAGACGGCCAGACCGTAGAAGGGGATGTTGGACACAAAATCGAGAAAGCCTTTGCGCAAGGCGTCAAAGCTGCCCCAATGTTCCATATGCTCAGGGTCGATGTTGGTGACGATGGCGATGGTGGCGGGCAGACGGTTGAAGCTGCCGTCGCTTTCGTCCGCCTCAACCACCATCCATTCGCCCTCACCTGCGCGGGCGTTCGAGCCGTAAGCATGGATCACACCGCCGTTGATGACGGTGGGGTCAAACCCGCCCCGATCCAGCAGGGTGGCGACCATCGTGGTGGTCGTGGTTTTGCCATGCG
>JBAXLX010000487.1:0-2102 GCA_037134595.1 Pseudomonadota bacterium | reverse complement strand
CACGAAGGGGTAGGCCAAAGATCCATCGGCCTTCACAACATACCCCGCGCCCTGCTCCGACGAGGGCACGGTCAGTTCTGGGTGGTCAAAGACGTAGATCGACAGGACGTCGCCGGGGCCGACCGTGTACTCGCCAGACTTGGCCGAGGCAAGTTGGGTAGCCTCAGGGCCGCCGTGGGCCTTGGCGAAGGTGCCGATATTGTCTTGATTGATACGGATGATGGTCACCCCGGAGACGGCCGCAACCCTGTCTTGCGCCTTTTTCTCCGTGGGAAACGTGACTGAGCCGTCCGAACAGGCCACAAGAAGGCACAGGGCAAAAAGTGCAGGCAGGAAGGGGCGCATCTACTCTCTCCAAGTTGGGGGGGCAGCGTCGGTCCGACGAACTTTGCCCGTGTATTTCGTCATGTATTGGCGCGAAGTGGCGGCTTGCCTGCGGCCTATTTGCGCCTCTGGCGTCTGTCATCAGCCGCGAGGAGGGATTTGGAAAAAACGCACGCGCGCCGCTCAGGTTGGCTTGAGCTTGTACGGCCGTCAGTAACGAGGGGAATTTGATCGCTTCATGCTCACAGGCTACCGCACAGAGACCCGCTTGGGGTGCCTGTGATGTTCAACCAAAAATACCGGATTCTGCTTAGAGTTATTAAAAACACTTGTAAATCCCTGTGCTTCAGTGTGCAAGCCTTTAACGATCAAGCCGCTGGGCAAACAACTGCTCAGCCTCGGCACTAAACCGTGTGGCGCAGCCCATCACGTCGATTCGCAGCCAGACACCGCGCTGCGCGTCCACCCGTTCTGGCTTGGCCAAAAAGGCGGCGAAGGGACCACCGGACACGCATACCTTATTGCCGGGCCATTGGGCGTTATTGGCAGCGATTTGGTGAAGGGTTTGCCCGTGACCCAAGCTAGGCCATCACAATCGCAGGTGGCTGCTTTTCACCCGCCAGTTCGGTTATGATCGCGGCGAACACCCCCATCGGGTGCCAGCGCTTCCATCGCTTGGCACGAGTCTTGGGCGGGCCACAGGCTGCAGACGCATGCCTCCACATTCACCCATTGCGCTGAACAAAGATAATTCCGCTCAACACCCGCCGGTTATCGACCCAAGGCTTGCCGCGGAATTTCGGACAGAACGGCTGAAGCCGGTCACCTTGCGCCTCGGACAACCAAAAAGATCGCTCCTCAGACCTGTGCACTTTGGAAGTTTGAATCACGCCACGCGCCGACGCGCAGGCGCATTTATGGGTCCTGACTCTCATGGCTTTGATCATCGACAGATACTTCACTCAACGTGTCGGATTTGCCGCCACTTTCGCAAAATATTTCCGACGGCGCCCAACTGAGTTTAAACGTAGGACCTCTGGGGAACCAATTGGTCGGCATCTGCGCTAAACCGGCTTGCGCGGCCCATAAAGTCAATCAAAAGCCAAACGCGGTTCTTGGCGTCCATGCGCTCGACTGTGGCCAGAAACGCCGCAAAGGGCCCGCTCGCAACATAGACATTGTCCCCCGGTTGCAAAGCATTCGCAGCGCTGTCGGCCAAATTTCCAGCGCATCTTTGCTTTAGCATGTCGATGAGCCCGCTGGGTAATCGGCTCGGCCCTTCGTTGATATTTCCCACCAGCCGCGAAATTCCGCGCGTGCAGCGGATTTTGGTCCATTGGGGCTGGCGAATGTCGAATTCCACAAAGATATAGCCGGGGAACATCGGCCGCAGCAGACGTTGTGGCCCCTTCACCGACCTTTTTGTTTCCCAAAGCAGGGGCCGAAACGCGTTAAAACCCTGACGCTGCAGGTTCACCAGCGCCATAGCGTCGCCATTGGGGCGCAACTGCGCGGCGTACCATGCCACGGCGGTGTCGAGTTCGCGAGTGGCGACAGAAGAACTGGCGACAAAAGAACCAGCAATGGAACCGCTATTCATTCGGCGGGCTCCCTGAGACCGGCACCTTTGAGCGTGGCTTTGAGTCGGCTCAAGCGGCCTAGCTTCAATCTTTTCTTCGCCTGCTGCCCGAGTGTGCTATACGTGGCGACAAACAGGGCCACGAGTATAAGTGTGGCTGTGAGTGCCAAAGTGTTGCGGTTCCACAAGACGATACCCA